>JBAVVE010000225.1:0-5338 GCA_049697135.1 Bathyarchaeia archaeon
GCTCTGCACTGTGCGATGCGTCAATCAGCGTGAGTTGCTTCCTGAGGGAAAGACACTGACGCGACTTGTGGCCGAACTCGACGAAAGCTACAGAAGAGCGGGAGAAGCCGTCTATCAAGTTCTCAATCAAACGAATCTTGTGTCTACTCTAGAACGACTCGCCGAATCTAAGATTATGGAACTGAAAGTGGCGGAGGTTGTTCACGGCAAGACTCGTGTTAGCCCCGGGCATTCCTTGACGAGGTTCGGTGGGGACGCGCTTGTTGCTTGCAGAACAGAAGACAGGGCACTGATGAAACATGACCGTCTTGTCTACGCTGGTGCGTCCGGGCGGTCAATCCTATTGCGTGATAGGGGCACTGGTGATGTCTACAAGATACCGAAAAGCGTGATAGTTCCCGCCCTCAGAAGATTTGCGTACATCAACCGGTACGATCTGACCGGAAAGGAAGACCTCGCTATTGCGAAACCATTTTCCCGCATCGACGAACTGTTCCATGATATCTATGGCGCACGATCAGTCAAAATGTTATCGGCTGTAAGGACTGAGTGGGCAAGAGTTGTGAAATCTGGGTCGAGTCGTCTATGTGTGCAGGGGCGGGTTAATCTAGCGGCACCCGGAACCATGCTAATTGCTGTTAGGAGCAAACGGCCAATTCTCATGTGCTCTTTCATGTGGGGAATATCCAACCTGTCAACTATCAACGAGAAGGTCATACTCATTTGGCTCAATTCGGCAGTGTTCTTCTACTTGCTGCTTTCGAGGCACACGGCCACGCAGGGTTCGTGGGTGAAATTGCATAAGAAGAGTCTGATGAAGATCCAGATGTTAGACCCCACAAAACTGTCGAAGAAAGCGAAGGCGAGATTGGTCAAGCAGTACAGCGGACTCTCTCATTACGAATGGCCGTCGATTCTTAATCAGTACAGTTCTCCTTCGCAACAAAGGAAGAACTTGGACAGAGAGGTGCTGAATGTGCTGGGTATCGAAGGTGAGGAGGCGGAAGGGGTGCTAGGATTGTTGTACGGTGCAATCACGACGGCTCTCCGAATCATGCAACGAGCAATGGCAGCCGACTAGGGGTTATTCTATAGGGTCGAAATGACCAGCTCGTGCTAACCCATGTCCCGATCTTGACAGCCATAGCTCGTTTGCGTCATGTCCCGAAGATTAGACAGAACCCTTCTTAGCAACCTCGAAGAAGGCATGAGCGTCCTTGTGGGTTCGTCCTCTTGTTAGGTGGCTTGCGACTAGGTATCGGCTTTGATTGTCTGCATGTTCGGATCAAGAAAGAGTTCTAGGCATACCACTCGATAACGCAATAGTGCCTCATATTGTCTAGAAAGGTTCGAGGATCGGTGCCTTCACGTTGCTATGGAATTTCTCGAAAAGCTCAGGTTTCTCTGTGTGTATAGGTATGAGTGTCTTGGGTTTCACTTGTTCCACAATTCTCTTGATGTCCAGGCCGCTAGCATGACCCGAACAGTGGTAGTGATATTTCTTGATCTTGAAATGGTCCAGCCAATTGTCTAGGCGCCTCTGATCTATCACCTGTTCTTCATTGTGAGGCTCTGAAGCAGAATGGACGTAGACGGTGTTTGGAGACGGATCGATGTCCACGAGTTCATTGATGTCGAAGAATGTCAAGTGTATCAAGAGATCCTCCTGTTGTGAATGAACCTCATCTGCACGAATTGCGTTTGACGCTTGGAGGTACTGTCTCTCCCAAGTGTCATAATCTCTTTCACGATATGTGCCGGTGCTCCTACGATCAATATACACTAAGATATCCTTGTCCTTATGTGAAGGCAGAGCAAATGGAAGATCTGAACATCTCCCCATCGCCCCCAGCAGGTAAGCATCTCTCTTACTAACGACAAGCTTCCGGCCAGTCTCTTTGGCTACAGAGTAGAAAGTGGCCAGTCTAGTGAGGTCACGAAATGCAAAATCCGCAATGACAAGACCTCTTGATTCTTTGATTGTCTTGACAGCTCTTTCCCTCACAGAGTCCTCAGACGCAGACTCAGTTTCATCGATACGTGTGCCTTCGCAGAGCATCACATCCACATCAGCCTTGGCAGCAGCCTCAATGAATCTCTCAGTCTGCGAGTCTGGACCACTGTTGCACCGGAGATCTCCAGTGTAGAGGATTGTGGAAGCACTCGCCTTGACTATGTAACTCGCTGCTCCAAGGACGGAATGATCCACATAGTATGGCACAATTGAGATCTCGCCGACTTCTTTCTCAACGCCAGACTCGAAGACATTGAAGTCCCTCTTGACCGGAGCCTCATTTCTATCGATTAATGGTCTGGGCTTGAAATTGCAGATCTCAGTTTCGAGACTCCTTGTTCCAACATCAAGTATTGCCTCGGCGTAAGTTTTGGTGATCTGCGAGCATATGATGGGAATATGTTCATCGAGCAACGAGATGAGTGCTGAATGATCTAGATGTATGTGAGAAAGAACAACCCCGTCAACTGATGGTGTGGTATGGGGAGGCTTCCCAATCAGGTTCAGAAGGTCGCTGCGATACAAGCCCGGTATGTAGTGGATCAGGTTCAATCGCAGGAGATCTTTAATGCCGGTTGACGCATATCGGGGTTTCAAGTACTCCTCAAAGAACCTTTGGTGTCGGGCAAAACTCATTCCGTAGTCCAAAAAGAGACTCGTGGAACCATCCTGAACAAGGATGCGGTTGCCGCCTATCTCATTCACTCCGCCAAAGAATTTGATTTCCATTCCGTCCACTCATCCACTACACGTCTGCTTTTGTCAGTGAACCTGAGAACGAGTCAAGCGCGTGGACTATCATCGCGAGTTGAGAGGCTTTATGGCTTACGGGTTTGCAGCTACTGGTTGGTTTGCCCACGAGACAGCGGGACAAGAAGATCAATCCTCCCCGGTAGTGGCAACCCAGCCGTTGAGTGTTGTCTTCGAAGCCGATCCACGGTATTCCTTGGGTAGCTTCCAAATGGTCTTGGAGGTCTCGGGATCTGTGCGCCTTTCCAGGCCATTCTCTTCCTTCATCCTATTAACCCAAATGGGGCTTGGAGTCAGCTGAGGTAGACCCGTCTTGGCTCTGATCTCTTGCCAGGTGGTTCCCTCGGGCCGTGTCGCCAGAAAGTCAGTTACTGTACACTTGAACTCTTGGTAACTGAGTCTCTTGGATTGCTCTCTAGGCTCAACTTTGCAGAGTAGGAAGCCTCTTCGGGTAATTTCCCCTTGAATGTAGTCTCCTCCGCTCCAGCCAAGTTGTGACGTGAAGTCATTTGGAATAACGAGCTGGTGCTTGACGTATTCCTTTCCGTTGATTCGACGGTTGACGGATTTCTGGAGTCTCAATCTAACCGTAGTACCTCCAGGGTTCGATGCAGAGGGCGAGTTGGCCGAAGCCAGTGGCTGTTGCGGTTGACGCTATGGCAATCATTGCCATCAAGCAGAGTGCGAAGTGGACTTCGACTCTGTCAAGATGACGAAGCTTGAGATGGTTGAGCGCGAGCTCCTCTTTCAGCCTAGAGAAGATTCGCTCCACCGAGACTCGCATGTCGTAGTATCGATTCCACTCTGCGGAATTTCGCTTGACTGGGAGTATGTAGTCAGCTCTTCTCTTTCGCTTGTCCTTGGATCTCCTTGGGTTGAGCTTGATTATGGGTATGGCACGATGCTTGATGGTCAGCAGAATGTTTCGCTTAGAGTCGTAGCCAGCATCAGCAATCACGACATCAACATGATTCCCTGAAGACTTTGTTCTAAGAAGGATCTCAGGATAGAGGCGCGAGTCACTTCTGTTTGCCGGAACAACCAAGTAGTTGAGCGGCAGTCCGAAATCGGCATCACACGAGATTTGCAGCTTGTAGCCAAACACGTGCATTGGCCTGTTGAGTTTCTGGCCAGTGACTCCCCACCGCGCGTTTGGATCTGAAACTGACCCCTTCCGCCTGTTCGGGTTTGAGTAGCCTCTCACGATTGTCGAGTCGACCGCGATTCGCTCCCCCAAAGCCGGATAGGTTGTCCGCAGCTGTGACTGAAGAATGAGGAATATTCGGCGGAATCGCTCTGGCCCCACCCTTCTTGTAAACTCGGAGAAGCTGTCATGGCATGGGGCGTTTTCGAACCCGAGAACCGGGAGCCAAGTTTGTTCATGTCGTAGGATGCTTGATAGCTTCCGCCAAGAAGAGATCTGCCTGATCTTCTGGAATATCAAAGCTCTAAGCATGGCGACAGGAGAATACGGAGGTCTCCCTCTGCGTCCGGAGTACGCTTCTAGGAGTACAGGCTCGACAGATCTCAGATCAAGGCCTTGGAAGAGGGCTACAATCGAGGGCTCCGAAAGTCCTATCCGTTGCGCCGGGGATTTTTCCTCTGAGGGTTCGGTTCCTTTCATTGGGATCGTCCTCCGGGGCGGGACTCGGGCTTGAAACCTGTCCCGCCCCGAATCTTGTCACGTGGTAGCCACATGGTACTCACGTGGATTTAAACTCATCGCCGGAGGTCTCTGTGCTCCGGACAGACCGCAAGCTTTAAGTCATGTGGCACATATATGTGGCACATACATACGCCACATAAATAGGCTTTGCTCTTGACCACAATATGAGGCACATGATATGGTAGCTATCCAAGTTCCGAAGGTCTTGCCGTTCAAAGAAGTCATTACAATGCGGCCGCAGGATAGACAACACTACGTTGAGAAAATCATACTTGGTATCTTGGAGATGAATCCGCGTGGCGTCACAGTCACAGATATCGTGCGCAAGACATCGTTCTATAGAGACACGGTAGCAAAACATCTGGAGCGACTTGTTGCCACGAGAGAAGCATACAGCATCGTGAGGGGAAATGCCGCAGTCTACTACAAGAACGGTCAGGTAGTCCACGCTACAGATGTGAAGGATGCTACATCCGAACATCGAACCTACACCTTCTTCAGACTCCAGAACGAGGATGGGAAGTTCATCTACATCCAAGAGAAGGAGCTTGACGAATTCAGGGCAGTCACCGTGAAAGGCGGCATCATGATCGATGCTCGATACGCGATGCAGTTCATCAGAGAACTCCAGAATTTTGTCATGGGAGTCAAGACAGATGAGTAGCAGGTCGCGGCTAGATGTCACGGAGCTAGAAAGAGACCGGTATGCACGGACCGCGAGAATACGCTTAGCCGATAGGCAAATCATGACGCCACACTTCCTTACGTTGGTCAAGAATCCAGATGAGTTTCAAAGCCTCTTAGACTTAACAACACAAAAACAGCCGCCGTATGCAAGTGGATGCCTAGTCCGACTTTTTGATGCCCAAATGGTTCTTGGCGAACACTTGGCGAACATGACCCAGACG
>JBAVVE010000226.1:0-8368 GCA_049697135.1 Bathyarchaeia archaeon
TCCAAGAGCGGACCACCGCTACAGGATCGAGCACGTACTGGTATCGCCTGGGCGAGAATCTCTAGAGCGGGCAAAAGCGTTGGGCATCGTTCTCTGCTTACAACCATCATTCATCTACAGCGTAGGCGATCAAGCTGTCAACATCTACGGCTCAGAACGATCGAAGCACGTGGTCCCCACAAAGACGGCTCTCGAGGTCGGCATACCCATAGGATTCGGCAGCGACTACCCAACCACCATCGACACGAGCCCACGTCGGACAATCTGGGACGCCGTAACAAGGAAGACATACGCTGGGGCGGTCGTTGGCTCAGAAGAGAGCATCACCGTAAAAGAGGCGCTGCGGCTCCACACAATCGGCGCAGCATACCTCGCCCACCAAGAGAACACCAGAGGCTCCATCGAGGAAGGAAAACTTGCAGACATGGTCGTTTGGTCACATGACCTCTTCTCAATCCCTGTCGACAAGCTGCTGGAGATGAGAGCCGAAACCACAATCGTGGGAGGCAAGATAGTGTACAAAGCCTCAGCAGCAGCCACATCTGGAACGACGATGCGAACAGTCAACCCTCCATCCTCCGGACTCAATGAAAACATGCGCCTCATTATTCCCCTAGCTCTGGCGGTTGTGGTCGCGGCCGTTGCAGCTGTGGTCTTACTAAGAAGGAAGAAGCAACACCTGCCGACTCATCGCGAATAATCTCGGATATCATAATACGATTTGCGAGACTGGCAGCCCCGTTGCTACGACAGGCTCACGACGACGCACGAGGACAGCGCTCGACAAGTCCTAAGTATTGAGAGATCACAGACGCTTCAAACGATTCCCCGAGAAGACATTCCCGGTCTTCGAGTTCAGCGCTTCAGTAGGCTTTGTAGGTGTGGTCTTCGAAGTTGGAGAACACGTTCCTCGGGATTGATTTCCGAAATACCTTCACCCAGTAGATGGGCCTCGGAATCTGACTCGTTGTCCTTTCTTATCGAGGCAAGCACACTCCGAGCGAGTCTTGAGCCATTCTTCAAAACGTTAAGTATGCAGGGCCCACTCTAGCAGAGTGTTGTCGGCTCTATTTCTGGTGTATTGATCGTGGCGAACGAGGCAGGAACGGCAGACGCGCCCCAATCAGGGGAAAGAAAAAGCGGTAGGAGAGGTTTTCTCAAAGTCGCACTTGGCGTAATAGGCGCCGTAGTTGCAGCTGCGACCGGTTTCGTACTATTGAGGAGATCATCGCAGCAACCATCTGTCACTTCTCCGTCTGTGACAGAGACATCTGCGACTCTGGCGTCTGTGACTTCGTCTGAGCATGGGCAAACCTCACAACTGGTATTGATCAACGGGAAGATCATAACCGTTGACTCGAACGATTCTATCGTCCAAGCAGTCGCCATGGACGCCGGTAAGATCACAAAGGCTGGAACAAACGAGGAAGTCACAGCTCTAGTCGGCAACGACACTCAGGTAGTTGATCTGAGAGGCAAAACCGTCACGCCTGGGTTGATAGATTCGCACTGTCACATAGGAGGAGGCTATCCCGAGAAGTATCATATCGATCTGCGGCCAGGAAAGGTCAATTCGATCGTAGACATCGTCAATCTGGTCGCCAAGAAAGTGGAAGAGACGCCAAAGGGAGAGTGGGTACTGGGCTTCGGATGGTACCCCGCTTACTGGAGCGACGCTAGGATGCCCAGTCGTCTTGACCTTGATCCTGTCTCTCCTGACCACCCTGTTTTCCTCACGGACATGAGCGGCTGGTATGGGTGGGTCAACAGTTACGCGCTGAAACTCTCTGGCGTAGATGAGAATACGCCGAATCCTCTGGGAGGCATCATCGACAGAGACAAGGCATCGAATATGCCCACTGGGCTTCTCATCAACCATTCCGCGATGGCGCTCGTGAAGAAACCATATCCCTCCAAGGAGCAATTGGAAGAAGGCATCGTATACGCGTCAGACCTGTTCCTAGCAGAAGGTGTCACAAGCATCCAAGACAACTGGGTGAAAGGCAAGGACCTTCTCGGGGCTTATCAGACTCTGAACGGAAGCGATGAACTGTCAACTCCAACCGATATCTACTACCATGTCAACTCAGAGGCTGAAGCTGAGGCATATCTGGCAGCCATACAATCAGTCAAACTTGGTTTCGGCAACAGAGTGAGCCTCAATGGATGGAAGTTGCAGGTTGATGGCGGAGCCGCGACAGCTTTCACATACGAACCACACAACGGCTACGCCTATTCCTTGGCCAGCCTAGACCCAGAAACGCTGAAGAAGATCGTAAGCATGCTTCACAAGTCAGGCCTACAGATCTGCATACATGTCATAGGAGACAGGGCATTAGACGCAGCGTTAGACGCAATTGAAGCTGCGTTGAACGAGAATCCGCGACCGGATCACCGTCACAGACTCGAACATGTGGTTGTCTCACCTAGCCAGGAAGCTCTCGAACGCATAAAGAGACTCGGAGTTGTGATCTCAACGCAACCGTTGTTCATCTATTATAGCGGAGACGGCTGGTACAGATTATTCGGAGAAGACAGACTTCAGATGTCCATCCCTGTGAAGACGCCGGTAGACATGGGCATACCAGTAGCGCTCGGATCCGACTATCCTTGTTCGCCGGATACTAGACCCCAGATGACGCTCTGGTCTGCCGTCACGAGACGGACCATCACTGGGCGCGTCATCGGCTCTAAAGAGCGCGTTGACATACAACAAGCCTTGCGGCTCCACACAATGGGTTCCGCCTACGCAGCTCATGAGGAAAATGTGCGAGGATCTATCGAAGCGGGGAAGGATGCTAACCTCGTAGTCTGGTCGGACGACCTGTTCACGATACCTACAGACAAGATAAGAGACACAAGAACAGAGCTGACGATCATCGGCGGGCAGATCATCCACAAGGCAAGCGACACAGAGATAACAGTAGTTTCCGGTTCACAGTACGCAAAAGGATGAGACGCGATTTCTCCCATGTTCTCGTTGTGCGCTCAGACAACGAAGGAATGTTGGAGCAGCTAATAGCAGATGACGGGATCCACTGGATATGGGAGCATCGCATAGATGACTTAGCTGAGCTAGGAATCTGACACTTCCACATCGAGTATAGGATGTGTGATAAGGAAATATTCTAGCATAGATTTTTCTGTCTATGAATCTACTAGTTTAGTAAACTGATTCCTATTCTCCCCTAGTAGGGCTCTACGTGATACTCCAATAATGTTCTAAAGATAGATATGATTTCTAAGCAGCATGCGATTCTTCTTCACTGGAAGAATTTCCCTATTTCTGAGAAATCTCTTGCTAAGAATCTTCTAAGGCTTCCACGTGATACCCTACCAGCCCAACGCGAGTTCCACGTCCCGCTTACACGTCGAAAACCAAGCTGTCACGTCCGGGGCCAGAAGCCCTTCTTACCTATATCCCCATACACTTGGTGCGGGCGTCGCAATTTGAACCGTCATTGGGGTGGTGTGGTATGTCTCTTGGTGCAGTCGTCCTGATTTGAACCGTCACAGGTAAGGCATTTTTCGTCGTCGAGCCACCTGGTGCAGGGACCCAAATTTGAACCAGCAATTCTGATTCAATGTCTACACATTAATGTCTAGATGGTGCGGCCGCCGGGATCTATACCCATTCGGGTTCAAAACCACTTCTTGCCCGGTTCAGCGTTGTAAGCGTGGGCCGGGAGGTATCCAGCCCCATTCGGGTTCGGAACCCTGCCATTTTTGGGCTCCAAACCACTCACACGACAGCATATTGTCTACCGCAACTAATTTGGGTTGCGCACAACAGAGGCGACAGCGAAGCTATGGTTCAGCTTCTCGGTAATCTGAGCGGTGTTCGCCACTTGTCGAGCATTTTCGCGGACCACCCAACCGAGGCCAGTCGTTCGACCATCTCGGATGTTGATTCACCTCTGGCTCTTCGCCTTGTGTCTTCCTTGGAGATGTGACGAGGACAGTTCGCTCTCCAGTCCCACCCGAAGAACTCGTAACCTTTGTCATAGATGTACAAGAACGATGCACGCAGCACGTCCTCATGTTTGCTATCACGTACCCATGATGAGATGTTTATCAACGTCAAATCCGTCACAAAATTCTCTCCAAGAATGGGAGCCATGTCCTTGTCATCAATTATGTCTGTAAGATGCGTGTGCCCATAGACCACGTTCATATGTTGCTTGGGCCTCTGTCTTCCGGAACTGAATCCCTTGAGAAGACCACAAGCTCGGCCGGACCACCAGCCTCCAAAACCTTCTATCGCCCCTTTCCTGTCGTATTTTCTTGATTTTATCTTGTTGAACAAAGGCCTAGCCACCCAGATGATTATCCGCGGAAGACCTAGGAACGCGAGCAACCCCGTCACGACCCAAGGCAGCCAATTGAGGCATGAAAGAACCAGCCCCGCTATGAATAGTATCGCAGCAAAGTACGAGTATTCCCCGAAAGCGACCGCACCATCCCGCAAGAAGCCGATTGCCCGATCAAGGGATCCGCTGGCAATGAACAACTTGTCGAACTGCTGACCGTGAAGAAACAGATATGCCGCGTCGCCTATCTGCACGACTTGCATTTCACTCTTTTCTGTTTGTGGTGGATAAGTGGGGCTAGTCATCAGCATGGACTTAGCTCCGCACGGGTAACTGCTACCGGATAGCTCCGAGAGTAGGTTATCGTGGTTGCCTATCAGGTAAATCTTCTCGCATTGGAGTCCCGAGAGTGTGTCAAGAATCGACCTTGAGCACGCATCTAGCGCTCTCTCCGAAGAATCCCAGAGTTCGAGAATATCTCCCAGCAGGATGAGTTTACTAGGCGCTTCTAGCCTGAATTGGAACGGTTTGCCATCCTCCCCGCCTGCTAATGGCAAGACACAACTACCTTTCTCTTGCAGGTCCGCCAGCCAGCGGAGGAAACCTGAAAGGATCTCCGGTTCGCAGCTTGCGGACTGAAGATCCATCCCGAGGAGTTTACGGCATCGTAGCCCAAGATGCGTGTCCGCAATAACGATTACCGGTTTATTCTGTTCCAATTCACTCATCTCTTTTCTCGTCTGACTGAGGAGTAAAGAATCTGACACGCACATTTCGAATGGTCTGTCTAGACCAATGCCTGAAGACGGCGACCCAAACCACCACGGCAAAGAATGCGATGATGAAGTACCATGTTGGTATGACGCCACGAGGAATAACCACGTTGTTCCATCGTGCCGTCCAGTCAGAAGCCTGAATCCACGATCCCGCGAGAGAGTCCATGGGGAGCGGGTTCAACAACCGGCAGAGAAACCATACAATGTCCTCAAGCATTATCGCGAAGACAGTCGTTGCAAATCCAAGCGCAACAGTATACCGTTTCTCCACTATTCCGCTGGTTCCTATCAAGTCGTCTATGAAAGGCGCAAACCCCACGAGGAACAGAATTGGCAACATGATTACAATGTGGTACAGTTGGAAGCCAAGGAAGACAGGTTCATGACCATATCGGAATGGGACGTCCCGGTCGGTGATTATCCAGTAGTACTCGAGGATACCATACAATGCCGCAAACACAAGCGTGATGCCAATGCTTGTCAGATACTCGAGGTTTTGCCGACGCAACGTCATCACTCTGCTGTGACGATCACGTTGACAGCGATCCAGACGGCCCAATCTTGATGCAATGCAATGTGAGAAGCAGACTCCTCCTCAGCGCTCAGGTAATTGGAGAAAGCACCGAGTCACACACACATGCGAACCGTGAATCTCAGAAAGCCCCCCTTGATCTTTGCTTTCATGCGAATTTCAGGTTTTCGGTAGATCCTAGCGCGATACTGTCGGAGTGGCGTGCTAGGTCATTCTGGGCTGTGTAACCGTTTCTTTTCGCATACCATAGGATGCATTCCGGACTGATTTGTTATGCGTCGTGTCTTCGCTTCTCAGTCCTTGCGTAGGGTCAACGTGACGACGATCAGGGTCACCGGATGCCCATCATGGCCAGAACCACGTAACGCGGCAAGTTTATAAGTCTGTATGTTTGTACTTCTAGGCTTGGGTATGCATATGACTGACCAGATGACTAAGATCGGAAAAGTGTTGGTTTCTCCAAGCAAACTGGGAATTCTCATAACACTATCGAAGAATGGCAAACCTGTAAGCTTCAGCGAGCTGAAGGAGGCCGAGGGACAGACGTCTGGAAACCTCAACTATCACCTTCTGACACTGCAGAATGACGGACTGATGGAGAAGACCAAGGACGGAAGATATGAATTGACGGGCTCGGGAAGACAGGCTCTCGAAATCGTAAAGAAGGTCGCGAAGACCTAAGCCCTTTCACGGACTTCTTTGAACAGCTTCTCCAGTAGTTCCCGCTGACGCCTAACGAGGTCAGCGGCTCTGAGGTAGGCTGATTTTTCATTCGGATCAGCTGCGACTTTCGCGTCCTCCTTGAAGCTCTGCTCCGTCTCCTCAAGGGCATCAATGGCTCCATTCTTTCTGGCTGCTATCTCCCTCATACGAATGGTCGTTTCGCTGCTCTTGTAGTCACAGTAGATAATCACCAAAGCGAGCACGGCAAGTACCAAAACCGAAATGGTTCCGAAAAGCTGAGCTTGAGGGTTCACAGCGATCTGAACTATCTGTACGATGCTCGCAACAATAGCAAAGATAACCTGAATCCAAGTGGTTATCTTTGGTGCATACTTCAGATAAGCAGAGTCTTGGCTCATGGAGAAGTCTACGAGTTACTCGTAGATGACCGGCTGACTACTTAGCGCTTTCGACAAGCCGATCATCAAACGCCTGTCGTCATAGCGACAAGATCAGATCATGAGACCGCACAGGATCCGGGGGGTTCCCAGACCCGGTCAGGTTCGGAACCCTACCTGTTTTGGGCTCGAAATCACTCACGGGCCGATCCTGTGAGTGAGTGTACGTTCGGCCAGCCAATTGGACGGCAAGTCCGCGTGCGTGACTCCTTTTGCGGCATACCCTTCACGGACGCAACTCCACCGCTGGAGGCATCCGAGCTAGAGGCAGCATTCTTTCCACCGAAAGACATCAAACCACTGAGAAAGCTAACAGATGAGAAGGTGGAGCACGACCGCAAGCAGTCTCGTCGCCGTGTATTCTTGTAGAGAACGTGCCCGGGGACTTGCATTCGTTCAGAGTTCCTTAAGCGCACCGATTACAGGGGCTATTGGTTTGAAGTATATCTTCTTGCCCTGCCGCTGCTTTTCCGCAAATCCGGATTCAGCAAGGCGGTTAAGGAGCAGGCTCTCCGTGGACCTTTCACGTTTAGTCTTCCTGGAAATCTCGTCTGCTGTACAAGGACCTGCGTCCACGAGTGCTCGTAAGGTCAGGAACTCATGCTTGGGAAGCTCAATGATCTTCGATTTCATGGATGACCTAGCACTTTGCCCAGCCATTTCGCTGTCCGATCGATCATACACCTCCTTAAGCGAAGGAATGATTTTTCGTTCTTCATTTTCTCTCCCAATTTCAAGAGGCCCAAAAAGCCTCTCACATTCCTCGTGTACTTTCTCTCTCTCGTGCGATTGACAGAAGACAAACATCTTCCATTGCCGATAGGGTTCTTTGTCATACCACCTCTTAAGAAGAGGCACGTCTGATAATCTAACTCGACGTGCGTTGACTTGTGCCTCGATCGGGGTTGAAGGGGGATGACGGAGCGTTGAGAATTCCACAATCACCGAGGGCACAGATGTTTCATCGCGAATTTCCTTCTCGATACTCTCCTTCTTTCTGAATGTTTCAAAGTACCTGGGCATCTCAGGATCTCTGAGGGAAACCGCGTCGAGGATTGAAGCGGTCTTCAGAAGTCTCCGGTTCTTCAAGAGCAGAGCTGACCCATGATTGATTCTTTCGATTTCCTGCAAGAACTCCGCGTCGTTGAGTCGAAGAAGATCAGTTGTTTTGCAGGCATGCTTGCTCAGTCCTTCTTCAATCATATCATAGACCATTCTCGTTACGAGTTTTGAGATCCTGTGGTCGTACACATTGATTTTCATCTGGAACAATGAATTGAAGACTGCGTCCACTAGCGGCAATGCTTCTTTCAGCAGCACGATTTCTCCTCTGTCGTAATAGAATTCATAAAGGATTCTGGGATCAATCTTGCCGTAGTTGACCCCACAGTAGAACGCATCGCGCATCAGATAATCGAGCCGATTTGCACCGACTTCGCAGTCAATGATCTGACTCAGGTATCTGAACTCGCTCTCGTCGTTTAGGATACCGAGAATTATGTCGGCATCGACTTCTTGGTTGTATTGGTGACTAACGCTCTCGCATATTGCTCTCACATATTCTCTCCTAAGTGATCTAAGATCATCTTTCAACAGAAAATGTTCTTGGAAGACGGGATAGTATGGCGG
>JBAVVE010000227.1:0-7297 GCA_049697135.1 Bathyarchaeia archaeon
ACCCACACACACACACACACAACAAACGAACAGTAGAAGGAACGCCTACGATAGATCAACCGTCGGCTTGCTGGCGCACTGTCAATATCTGAAATAGCGTGTCTAGAAGCAAGATGAGCTTGATGGAATTCTCCTCAGTGAACATGGACGGATCATATTTCCCGTGTGCAACGAAGTGCCGGCCAGGAAAAGCTTCGTCAATCTCATCCCTCCAGCGGGCTTCCACTTCAAGCAAGACCGGTGGTGCACTTCGTTGCCCCAATTTCCAAGCATAGATCAAACAATGAGGGACTTGGATCCAGCGATTGAGGACACGCACGGCTTTTACGTGGAACAGCCTGACTTCCACGTCCCAGTTACACGTCGATTTTCCGGGTGCCACGTCCCAGCCCAAAACGCTCTCTTACCTATATCCCCCGCACCAAGGTACCCGACGACGACGAAAAACGCACCATGAGACCCTACGACGACAAACGCCCCTCCTTGACGGTTCAAATCCGGATGCCCGCACCAGCTTAACCACAGACACAGACATTCAACGGCAAGTCTTAACTAGAGATGATCAATGGTCAAAGGCTGCGCGTGAGTGGGGCCTCCCACCCGTTGCGCTCAACAAACCCCGGAGTAGGGAGGTGAACGTGTGAAGAAGGCAGTTTCATTCTCTGTGACTTTGGCGGCAGTTGTTGCCGCTCTCTATGCCGTCGCCGTCGTTGTTCTTGGGCCGATCAGCTTTCAAGTGTTTCAGGTGAGAGTCGCAGACGCACTACTTCCACTGTCTATGCTGTTTGGATGGCCTGCGATCCTTGGCCTGACTCTTGGCACGATCGTTGCCAACCTCTTTGGTGGTCTAGGACCAATCGACATCGTTGGGGGTGGTCTGGCAAACTTGATCGCGGGTTACGTCGCATGGAGAATCTCACTGAATAGAGGGAAACCCTGGCTTTTCCTCGGAGTTGTATCACAAGTGGTAATCATCACCGCAATAGTTGGAACCTACCTCAGCTACCTATTCGGGATGCCTCTAGAAGTCGGGTTGCTTGGAGTACTCCTAGGAAGCATAGTCGCCATAGGCGTTCTCGGGTCTTTGCTCGTGCTGGCCCTATCATCGGAGCAGGTATCTGCCGCACGAACTTGCGAGAATCGATGACATGGAGATTAGAAAGCGGATACTTGCTATGTCCGAAGCGGAAGCGCGACAGTCTGGGATCAGGAGGAGCACATTCTATCATCTGCGACGGAATTCCAGAAGCGGCCGATCTTTCAGGATCTACAAGAAGACCAGGCCGATCTTCCATCTCTTTTCTTGAGAAGTGATTGGTAACGTGTAACCCTCTTAGTACAGAAGATCAAAGACAAGCTAAACGAGGATACGGACTCTAGTGTAGAAGAGTAACCCTGCCGTTACGCTTGTTCCTACAAATGTGACGTTTGTTCCTAACGGATGTTACCTTGGCTGTTCTCTAGGTTGTACCCTAAGCTAGCTCGCTCCTATAGTGCTATGCGCCTAGGCTAGGATACTGTGGCTAGGCTGAGCGTAGACAACAGGCACCTTTAGTATCCTCGTATCCTAGGCATCCTAAGCATCCTAGTATCCTCTATCCTAGGTGCGCTGGATGACTCTGGGTTTGCTCAAGTGCCAAAGTGCCCATGCAGGTCGGGTTTCCTGTAGAAATTGAATGACCCTCCCTGCGCAGAGTCAAAGGCGATACAATAACCATTGAATCGCTCATGCCCAAAATGAACCCCGTTCGGCGAAAACACCATACGCCAAGCTTGGAACCCTTCCAGTCAGACCACAACCTCCCACAGAAACAAACTCCAACTACACCCACGAACAGGCATCTACTATCCTTTGATTTTGGGAATTGGGTGACATAATGCCTGAAACAGTGATTATCGGCGATACAAGTCCTGTTGAATTGCCCACGCGAAGCCTAAGCAGGGATTCTACCACGGTTTTCCAAGTGCCTGAGATCCCATCCATAGCTCACGTAGATACGCCGTAAGCTAGGATAGCGCGCCCAGACGAAACCTCGAGGTAACCTTACCTCAAGCCCTGAGCGTTGCTTACTAGCACTAGGCTCCAGATCCTAGTGTAAACATATGTTAGACGTATCCTAACTGCGGCCTAACCCCTGCCGAGGCCTAGGCTACTCGTACCCTCCACGCCAAGCTGCGTTGCAACCACCAAAACGCCACAGAAAAGAGGGGGCGGTACAAATTACAGTCTGGGAGCGGTAACCCCCGGGCTACCACTCAGTTCTGTGAAGTATACCGCTTCTCTCACTCAGTGTGAGTCTTGAGGGCCTCGCGTCTAATCCATTCCTTGAGCGCTTGCCCTAACGCTTCGAATTGTGCTCGACCTTCATCCTCCGAACTAACGATAATCCTGTGGGGTTCAGCCAGCGCGTCTTTGACTAGGATCCTCTCCGGATCTAGTCCGAGCGAGCGCGTGAATTCCTTCAACATCTCAAGCTTGGAGATTTCTGTCTTAGGTTTGATGCAGAACCCGGACCGCGCGTATATCTGGCGGAGCTTCTCTATGCCGAGCATCTTCACGTCTGCATAGGTGTCGAGCTTGTGGCCCATCATGTAATCGATGTAGTCGGTGTTGACGCCTAATGCTGCCAGTTGAGTGCGGAAGAACTTGCGTATGCTGTGGGGTCGAAGCGCGTATCGGCGCTGAGCCTGTGGGCGGATGAGGCCGCTTTTGAGCAGGAGGTCGTGGACGATTCTGTGGATTGCGGAAGGACTGAGAGGCTTGACCTCGCGCGCCTGTTGATCACGGAAGAGCGGGGAATCGTCATGCAGCTGCTCAGGTTCCTTACTGCCATAGCGTTTTCCTCGTCCTCGCTCCTGAAGATATAGATTCAACGCATCAACGGCTTCGCGTCCCAGAAAGGTGTCGTAGTCACCGTACCCGCCCTTGGTGATCTCCGCCTCTACGTGGATGTGGACCGGCATGATGCCTCTCTTCAAGTCTTCGCGGACATGCCGGTACTGTAGCCGGCACAATGTTCCGACCCTAAACCCGCCTAGCGCCAGCATGGAAACGATGGACTTGCCCCGCGGATCAGCTATCTCGATGATTCTGGCGAGTTCTTCCTGAGTCGGAGCACGATCGCTGTAGATGATTCGCCTGGAAAGCCTGTAGGGTAGGTCAACCTTGATTCCGTTCGCTCGATAGAGCGCCTTGACACCTTTCACATGGTTGCTGATTGTGCCCGGAGCGAGATTGGACGCTCTGAGATCTAGGACGAATTCCTTTAGCCGCTTGGCGTGATGGTTGACAAGGTTGTTGAGAAGCTCACCTTTAGGCCCAAGGCATTCGGAGATCAAATCGTCAGGCGTCTTTCCTAGATAGTTGCAGTAGCGGTGGACGCCGTACATGTATTGATACAGCGTAGCCTTCGAACTGGAGTTGGAGACCATGATCCGCTCAGCGAGTTCGGTGGCCGCTGGACTGCGGAGAGTGAACTCGATGAGGGCTGGCATCTTCCATGAGAAGGCCTCGACAACCCAACGCTGAAGATTCTCCTCGCCCTTGCTGGACGCTTGCGGTAGTTGAAGCCTCAGGCAGTGAGAGAGCCGTCGACCGTTCGGACTATGTGTAACCTCCAAACTCGGAGATTCCTCAAAGTTGGGACTGAAGGTTTCAGGATGAGCTCCGTGGTCACTGCGGGACTCGTGTAGAGGCCGAGTCTATGGGTCAAATCATTGAATTAGCGGGTCTTCTGATAACTTAGCAGGAATGTCTCGAAGGCCGAGAGGCGGCCCGTGATATTATTCGGACTTCGACTGCGACTTCTCTTTTGGCGGAGGCTTAGGAGCTGGAGCGGATTCGACAGCCGCGGGGCCTGCTGCGAGTTGGGTTACAGAGGGGTCCCGTCTAGCACCGTCATACCGTTTCTCGACTATCTTTTGCGTAGTCTCCTTCTTAGGCTGATCTTCAGACATGTTGTTCACCTTGCGCCTGCTCCAATCCACCTTATATTGTCTTCGACGAAAACTAATGCCCATTCGTCTACGGCTTTCCAGGTTCCATTATCGAACTTCTCAGGCTTTCTGCCGTCATGTTGAGACAGCATTAGCTGGGCATTTGGTTCCAACGACAGCATGCCGAGGAATCCCCGGAACATCTGCCCACTTTTGTCCATCACCACAACATAATTCTTATCCCGATTGTCCCAAAGCAGATCCAAAGCATCCTTCAGCGCCGTTCCAGGAGACAACGTCAACCCGAGTCTTACTCTAACCCAATTCGCTGCTCCGAGAATCTTGAACTCAACATACACCCAAGCGTAGTAGAGGACCGCTACCACTAGACCTAAACCTGCGGCAACTAGGAAGACAAGGGTCAGGTTCCTGAAGGACAAGACAGTAGCGGCTGGAGCTGCAGGATCCAAGGGCACTCGTGCCAAGAAGAAAGATGCAATCGATAGGGCGAAACTAATCACGGCTTTTTCGACTGATCCGATTTTCTCAGCTGGAATATCATGAAGTCTGACCGCGATCGACAGGCTGATGTACCCGGGGAAGAATATGATGACGAACGCAAAAAGATCCGCAGGAGTAGGCAACCCAGCCACTAGGAGACCCCGGTTTTATCCTAGGGCGTCTATCTACTTAGGGTTTCAGTGGCAATGCTTGATTCAACAGGAGCTTACTTGCAACACAAGGCAGAACTTGGAATTGCTGAATGCGACAAATTCACCGCTAGCAGTGTGAGTCCCGGCGGCAGCACTACTCTAGCGAGTACCTGAGTCGGCTCCTAGGAGCTTCTTGCAACTTGCACGAGTTTGCGTCTCAAGAAGTTCTGAACCTCACTGTCTTCCAGAAGTTCACTCATGAGGTCGTCCGCCTTCTTCCTGGCGCCTTCTAGTTCAAGAGCTGCTTTCAAGTCGAGGGGCATACCGCATCTGTCGCAGAACTTGTGAATCGTAGAGTTCTGCAATCCGCAGCGAGCGCATTTCACAACCGTGAGCTTAGGCGCTTCCTCTTCCGCTTTTGCGGCTAACCCGTGCGCTCGTAGGAGGGCATCATCCACGTCTCTGCCTGACAGATGGACGTACTTCGCGGCCATCTTCGAGTCTTGCGTCCAACCAAAGTATTCCTTCATCTGTGCTTCAGTCAGAATGTTCGCCAAATGTGTGGCTCTTGCATGTCGGAAGGCTTGAGGGTTTACGGGTTTCTTGATGCCTGCTCCATCCCTCACGCGCATGATGAGTTTTCGTGCTGAGGCGTAATCCATCGCCACGATTCCGTCTTGGTGGCACCCTTGCTTGTTGTGGACCCATAGGGGAGCGTCCGGTCTCGTGTCTGGGTGATCGTTCAACCATTCGGCTAGAAACGGCACACTAAGAATCAATCGGTCCCGCCGCTGGCCGGTCTTGCCTTCTACCATGGCAACGGCGCCGTTATCGTCAAATGCGATGTTCTTCCGTTGTAGGGAGAGAACCTCTCCGATTCTGCCACCGCTGTCGTAGAGCATTGCGATGAATGCGCGATCCCTGATGGAGGGTGCGGATTTGATGAGCGTCATGACTTCTTCTTGTGTCAACAGCTCCTCGGGCAGGTGGTTTCGACTGTTTCCTATTGTGGCTTTGAGCCACTTGACTTCTGGCGGATATTCCTCATCGTTTGGGTCTTTGAGCCAACGATAGAAACGTTTCACCATGACACGGAATGTCGTGTCGGTCTGTTCTGAGAAGCCCAGCCGTCCGTGGTCCCTCATCGCAGCCTCGATGTCAGCTTTGGTTGCCTTCTCGAAGTCCTTGGTGTCGAGCATGGCTGCGAATTTGGTGAGGTTGAAAACGTACTTGATGCGCCTTGGCAAGCCGACGCCCTGTGTCTCTGCATAGTCAAGGAACTTCAGGATTTTGAGTCGGTTGTGCAGCTGGACTTTCTTGTTCTCGCGTAGTCGTTGCTGGGCAACCTCCATTCTGTGTTTGAAATCGTGAATGTCGAAGCCTTGCTTCAAGTCGTCGTCGACTATTGCTGGCGGGTTTCCGAGCTCATAAAGTGAGGGCTCTAAACCTTAGGTTTGGAGCCTCGGGCGGGGTTCGAACCCGCGACCTTCCGCTTGCCTGAACGGTTTTACAAGGCGGATGCTTTCCAGCTCAGTACGCTGAGTCTACCAGGCTGAGCCACCGAGGCTTCTACACACGTCACGATACGAGCCTAAAGTGGCTTATGTCCTTTAACATCAGGGGTTTCCGGGCGCATGCTGACTCTGTTCAGGGGCTTCTAGCGATTCATGGCACTTTCTCGTGCCAGTTCAACATTGTACGTATTCGGTCTAGTGCACGTACTGTTTCACGACCGCGTCGATTTTGGCTTCCAGACTTGTGTCCAGTGGCTCTGGCCTGTGCTCTGCCAGAATTCTCTCCTTCTTCTCTCGCGCCACTGAAAGGAGGTCTTTTCCGTTGTTTCCGATCCAGTCTTCCCATCTTGCTCTATTCAGGATTGTGGGGAACCACTGCTCCGATCGCACATGCTTCGTCGTATGCAGAGTCGAGAGGTAACTCTTGGACCGAATCTGGTGGATAACGTCGACTGCCAGAGTCTCGTCTGTGACTCCTATTCCCCTCACCAAGCGTTTGACATATCCGGCGATCTCGTTGTCAATCACAAGTTGTTCCAAGCTTGCGCCCTGATCAGCGCCCGCTATACCCAAGTGCCCGAACATCTCAGCACCCGCCATCGCGGAGACTGCCATTGTCGTTGCCTTCTCAATACCAGACTGCGCATCAGGAACGATCGCATCAGTCAGGCCGGTGTTGACGTGGACAGCAAATCCGTACGAGCGACCGACCTGGGCGAGCGCAGCGGCCAAAAGTCCCTGCTCTGGTGAACCGAAGGAGATGTCGCCCGAGCGCATGTCTGCGATATGACAGACCCCGCCGTACTCAACCGAGTTTCCCGGTGAGAGAATTTGAGTGATCGTAACACCTGCAAGTATCTCCGCATTCGTCTGCATCGCAGTCCCCGCCAATGTCACAGGGCCTGACAACCCAGCTTGAACCATAGGACCAATCGAAACCGGCAAGCCCTTCTCACAGAATAGCTTGAGGATCTCCAGCGACTCTTGCGTGAAACGAAGTGGGCTTGCAGGCTCGCAGAAATACCATGTGAAGGGTTTCTCGCGATGTTCGTCAGCTCCGCCTGCTAGAATCTCAAACAGCCGAATAACTCCTCTCGCCTCATCAGGATGCTCAAGCCAAGAGAAAACGACCTTGGAGCTGTTCTTGAGCAGCTCTGAATAGACATAGACTGCTCGTCCTGGCACAGGAAGATC
>JBAVVE010000228.1:0-3380 GCA_049697135.1 Bathyarchaeia archaeon
CTCGTCGCCGCAAAGGAAATCCTTGGTTCGTTGGTTACTTCTTTGATTTCTTCTTTGGTTTCTTCTTTGCTTTCGGCACAGAAATCACGTGTAGATCTAATGTCGCTATCGCAGGTTCAACACTTCCGACCGCCACGAAATTCTGTCCGCGCTGCCAGGCTTTCCTCCTCTTCGTTCAGTTGGAGAGATCCGTGTCTCTCCGACATGTGGATCGGCCGCTTCTGGTACAGACACATCGCCAGACCTGATCGTGGCAGATCTAGGCCAAGAAACCCTACAGGACTCGCATTTGAAGCCAAATAAAGATGAAGAAATTCTGGTCAGTATCGGTTCTAGGCTGTTTGCCTAGTACCTTCGGTGCTTCTGGTAGCACTCTCGACAGTAGACTGGTTTGCCCGCCGTCGGCACAAACGGTACTTCCGTATCTGTACCGCAGTCGGAGCATTTGACTTTCGTCATTTGCCTCGGGGCACCATAACGTCGATTCTCATAACCCATTTCGCTTTCCACCATCCCTATTCTCTAGTTATACGAAAGATAATACTCGCCGCGATAATCGGCACGGCCTTGACGGCCCTCCCATCATCCACGCAGGTAAGATCTCCAGTATACTGACTACGCAAGAGGCAAGACTACTATAAAAGGTGACCCAATACTTGTGGTTGTGCGCACCAAGAGACCTACACACGAGGACCCATGTACACAAGTTGATTCTCTATGCTTCACTTGGTATGCGATAGTCTTGCTTGGCTATCTTCTTGGCTCTCTGCACTCGTTTTGGATCGGATGATCTAACATCATCTAGCAACTGTTGGATTCTACGTCGTTTCTCCATGTCGTGTGATTCATGTTGTTCAACATGAAGCAGTAGTTGTTGAAGCTCGTGTTCAACTCGTCTTTGGGGCGGGACCGACATTTTCTCCACAGCGAGAGACTGTCGTTTCACGATTTATGATTTGAGGCGCTAGCCCTCGTTATGCATCTCATGGCATGACTCCCAGCCGGCATAACTCGTATTAGGGATCGAAGAGAACGTAATCGTGTTTCGTGTGTGTGGGTACCTTGGTGCGGGCAACTGAATTTGAACCCTCATTTTTCGTCGTCCGGTCTCTTGGTGTGCTTCCAATACAGGCAAGAGCTAGAGGTTTCAATCCGTAGAATGACATTCTGACTCACCAATTAACGATCAACCTAAGTCTGTAAAGAACGGCAAGTTCATCCTTGGTTAAATAGAATTCTTCGATTTGCCAGTCCTCGTAGGCAGCCCCCGGCTTCTCTAGACGGAGACTAATTCCCTTACATTCTTGGCAATTCTCGTCAACCCTATAGACTTTAACCATCACATCTTCACCGCACTAAGAGACCTCGACGACGCCACTCACAGAAACCATGCGGAGGAAGCTCATAAGGGCGGTAGATCTTGATCTGGGTCCTGAGATTGCCTTCCTGCTTAGGATTCCTTGGTACAGTCAGGTTTCTTGGAGACGGGCCGACCATTCTAGTTTCGAATGGTCTAAGGGTGATGGCTCGATCGCGATCTCACAGACAACTTGTACTCTACAATGGCACGGATTCTCTGCTCGGGGTCTGACATAGCCGCAACTCGCGCCTTGAGCTCAGCCGGCAACTCCAAAGCTTGGACAAGATATGCTGGCTCTGGCTTCCTTTCGAGTATAGGTTTCGCCTTCTCGAACACGCTCTCCAAGCTTCGCTCCGCGTCCAGCCTCCTTCGATGCGCTATCTCAGCTATGGCGAAGAGGTCTGGGTCTCGGCCAGAAAACGTGCGTGGTGGTTTTCGGTCCGTTCTGTGGCGCGGAATCGACAGGATCTTCTTCAAGACGGATTGAGCCGCACCCATATTTTGCCACACACGTCCTAGTTATCAAAGTCCTGCAATGATTATCATTCGCCCCAGTTTGAGCCAGGCCCGCCACCAATACTTCACATTCCTAACCGGGTATCGTAGCCTGCATTGGCTCTGAAGGGGCCAATGGCGCATTGCAATGGGGACAGAATCTCTGCCGCAAGCCCTTTGTCTTGATATAGTCGTGGACGCTCTTTGTGATCTCGGTGTAACTTACAAGCGTGCCCCTTGGGTGTCCAGTCAACATGGAAAGCACGTCATCAACAAGAATGCTCGGTTCAGTCAGCACATTCCTCTTGCTCATGGAAACGTACCCTAGACAACGTAGTTGCATCAGTGCTCATTTGAGAATTCAGTATACGATCACTGTCAACGACGGGCTGTCGAAAGCGCCCGTTTAGGCAGTTTTGGTTCTTAAGCGCGCCCGCACATGATCCTAGCTACACTGGTCTGGTTGACATGATACCAGACCGGTCTGGTTGAATCGTAATTTGCGCACCAAGTGACCCGAAGCTGGAAAACAGAGATGACAATAGATTGCGAGCCATATGGCTTCGCAAGGCTTTCGAGCTCAATCATAGTACTGATTAGCTACCCTGCAGCCGTTCCCGACCTCCCCGACCTCTCACACTTGTCCCAGCACGTTTGGAATTTCCTGGAACATTCTCGCCAAGGTTTGAAGACTAGGCCGATTCGAATTTCTCCAAGGCTTCGTTTTCTTTGAGCTCTCTTTCCAGAGCTTCAACATCACGCTTTGCCCTGCAGAACCCTTCGTGAGCTTCGCCGACGGCTATGTTAAGCTCCTTTAATGCATGATCTTCCAAGAAGCGATAAGGTAGCTTCAACGGGTAACCAGTAATGGTTGCGCCGGGGACCACAGGTACTCCGACACCTAGGCCATATCTGGCAAAGATCTCTTCCAAAGGTCTACTGTATCGCTGAAGCACCTTCCAGATAGCCCCCTCTTCGCTAACCCCGGAGTCGTCGATCGGATCCTCCCTATATCCTGTAGCTGACGACGGGCACCACAGCCAATCTGGGCATGAATCGAATGCTTTCAAAGCAGTCTCAATCGCTTTGGGCTTCTCCTTCTCAATCTCTATCTTCATCTTCCTAAGCTCTTCAGGAGACAGTTGATCGATGCGTGAAGCGTTCTTCTCCACAAGTCTTCTTATTGCCGAATCAACAAAACCGGGAAAGGCCTCTCGAAGTTTCTGTACTAGGACCATCTTACTTTCGAGCAGTTGCTGTTGCCTTTTCTCTAGTTCCGTACGCGCCAGATCCAGTCGTTGTTGGATCTCCTTTGAAGTTGGCAGGGTGCGTTCGCCTCCTAGTGGCACTCCGCCCCCTTCCTTGTAACATCTTCTCTTGCTCTTCGCTAAGAGACCTCGACGACGCCATTCACGGTGCGGCCAATCGCGCTCAACCAGGGGTTCAGGAGCTTCTTGCGTGCTCCGCAAATCGTATTCATATAGGCTTCCATCATAAAGCGCACCTTAAGTATCACTCAGGTGCG
>JBAVVE010000229.1:0-3908 GCA_049697135.1 Bathyarchaeia archaeon
CAAGTGAACATAGAGATTCGGAGTGGTTAGGTCTCCATCGTATTTCGGAGTCTCATACTCCATTATCAGATGGTTTCTGAAGGTGTTCCACGTTAAGCCAGCGATCAAGCAGTGGTCTTGATGGGCATCGTTTCTATAGTGAGTGAAAACAACATCTGGGCTGAACTCGTGTTTCAACTCCTCAAAGCAGTCCTTAATGCTCGCCCCGACAAATAGGAAGTAGGATTCTCTAAATCGATGGAGTGAGATCTTTTTTGATTTGGCATTCTCCAAGAAAGCCTTTGCGGCTTTACGAGCTTCCCTGATTCTCTTCTCATTGCCGCTAAACACTACCCAGTAGAAGTGGGCGTTAGGCACTTCTTCTATTATTCTCAGAATTGTGCCTCCGCAACCGATTTCTATGTCATCAGGATGTGCTCCCAAACAGAGGATTTTGGGCTCCTGGTTTCGACCAAAGAAGCTGGCTTTAAGCATGTTTTCCCGACCTTCTAAGTCTGCCTCAATTCTCCCAGAGTTCCCAACAAGCCTTGTCGCTGGACGCCAGGTCGTCCAAACGCTGCTTGTCCTTGAACGTATCCATAGTCATCCAGAACCCATCATAATCGTATGCCACTAGCTCCTGCTTCTTGATCAATCTTCGGAAAGGTTCATTCACGAGGTCTTCACCATTCTTAATATAATCGAATATTTCCTTTTTGAAAGCAAAGTATCCGCCATTGATTCTTGTTCCCGATTGGGATATCGGAAGAACACTCTTGACGCAACCTTTGGCATTTGCAGAGACCGTATGATACGCTAGCAACGGCTTCACTGTGGTGAGGCAACCTGTTTTTCCGCTTCGCATAAAAAAGTCAATAAGCGCGGGCAGTTTGAGGTCAGTTACCGCGTCAGAGTAGTTAGCCAGAAACATGTCTTCGCCTTCCACGTATTTTTGAACCGCCTTCAGGCGTTGACCAACATTCGAGTGCAGGCCAGTGTCCACGAAGGTTATTGTCCAGTTGGCAGTGTCGCTGTTGAGTAGGTCCCGTTTCTTGTAGTTGTTTGAAAGCGTAAAATCGTTTGAGAAGCACCCGTCTTGGTCTAAGAAGTATCTTTTGATTTCTTCTCCCTTATACCCGAGACATAAAACGAAGTCCACATGGCCGAAGTATGAATAGTATTTCATGACATGCCAAAGCAAGGGTTTTCCTCCGATGGGAACCATGGGCTTGGGAGTGCTGTCGGTTAGAGGATAAAGCCTCAGACCCAGTCCACCGCAGAAAAGAACGACTTTCATTCTAGTCTCTCCCTAAACCATGCATGTCTAGGCTAAATCGTGCATGACTGGTTTCCATCTATTGACTTCATTGGGTCAGGAAACCTCGCATTGGATAATTCCGCTCTATGGACCTGCGTCGGTTTTTAGAGGAAAGGCTCCCAATGAATGCACAAAAGAATCATGTGTGCAGCTGCTGTTCGAGCCAGGTTTCTCCTCGGAAGTGCCTATACTGTTCTGCCCTTAGGCGATCCGCGAGGCGTCCCGTGGGCAGCTCGACATCATCGTATGTGACGACCTGGTCCCTTGCAATGTCGTTGGTTAGCTTACAGCCTTCTACTAGTCCTTCGGGCAAGTATCGCTGGGTGCACATCTCCTCAGTGTTAGCCGCCTCTCCGTAGGTCATGTACATCCCGACATCATCGAGTACCTCGCCAGCCTTAAGATCCCGCTTGGCAACAGCGCAGACCTCGACCACCGGGCCATCGAGCGGAGGGGCTACCTCGTCGCCGAACAGCACGACACGGGCGATAGCGTTCGGCACTTCAAAGTGTGGCAGGTGGTAGGGAACCCAGAACGGGTAGAGCGGGCCTTCTCCCATCTTGTAGAGGCTGAGATAGTGGCGCTGCTTCGGTTCAGGATGCTCGGCAAGACAGAATACCTTGACCATGGAAGGACCGACGGTGTAATCAACGATCCCACCAAGCGTTCGGAGCTCCTCGATGTCGTAGAGCTTCTGGATCCCCATCATGGATCCATCGTATGTCTGCCCCCGTGACATGCCACGCGACTTCACTCTGAAACCGGTGGCATTAGCAACGATGGCCTGCTCAAAACTGACCTTGGAACTATCCGCGAATGAGGTAACCATGGACGCTTTCTGGCCCCATCGCTCTGCCCATTCCTTTTGGGTCGTTGGGTTACGGTAATTGTCCTGAAGACCCTTGACGTTGCCGATGACGCGGGGGATCAGGCCGAGCCCCTTCACCCAGCGTACCAGATTCATTTGTACGCCCGGCTCGTCTCCTTCACAGGCCGAGAGGATGGCATGGTGTTTCTCGGCGTAGACTCGGAGGATCGGACCAATGGTAGCGTCTACCTCCGCGTTCATGAGCACCACAGGTTTACCGCATTGGATTGCTTCGAGTATGATGTGTGCGCCGAATTCGACCGACCCGGTCACCTCTACTAATACGTCGATCTCGGGGGAGCGGCAGATTGTCTTCCAGTCCTCCGCGACGACCGCTCGCTTCTGTTGAATCGCGTCATCGAGCGCGGTCTGCGACCCTGCGGATACCACTTTCTCAATTCCGGCATATCTGTAGGCGTCGAAGGCCTTCTGTGGGTGTCGGTTATAGATCGCTGTCATGCGCATGCCACGAACGCTATTGACGATCTGGTTCGCCAGCCCCCTAGCCATGAAGCCAGCGCCAATCATGCCGACTCGAATGGGTTTGCCCTGCTCCTCGCGGGTCTGAAGAGCCCGATCCACGATGATCATGATTACCTTTCTTCTCGTCTTATAGGGTCATTCTTCGCCTCAGCTCCGGCTCGATTTCCACGAGGAGCTTCCACGTGTTGTCTTTTGGTGAGATCTCCGTGACTGGTAATGGCCATGCAAGCTTCAGCTGGGGGTCATTGTACATCAACCCGCCCTCCGCGGACGGTGCGTAGAACTCCCCGACTTGGTAACTGGTCTCAGTAATGTCCTCAATCACCTGATAGCCGTGGGCGAATCGCTCTGGCACATAGAGAGAACGGTAGTTATCGGCGGTCAGCTCCACCGTGGCGTGGTCGAGGTAGGTGGAACTCTCAGGGCGTAGATCCACGATTATATCAATGATCCTTCCGCGGGTGCATCGCACCAGCTTGCTCTCGGCGAGCGGCGGGTACTGGAAGTGCATCCCGCGTAACGTGCCCTTCTTCATGTTGAAGGCAACATTCGCCTGTGCGATCATTGGCTTGAGTCCATGTTGAATGAACTCCCGTTGGCAGAAGGTGCGCGCGAAGAAGCCGCGGCTATCCTCGCGACGCTCTAGGTCGAGGATGAATGCTCCCTTCAGCTTAGTCTCGGTGAAGATCATTTCTCAATCTCTTTCGTTCAATCCTTACCCTTTTGTTCCTATTGGTAGAGCCGTGGAGTTTGAGCCTTGTGTGTTCTCTCTTTCAAGTACTTGAACCGTGTTCTTCCCGAACTCCGGATACTTCATAAGGATAGAACCCTATCACGATATGGGCGTTTGCTTGTCTCTTGATTCGTATTTTGGCGTGCGCGTGTAATTCATCCTTCGCAAAGTCTTATCCAAAACGCCGGAGCGGACAAGTTCTTCAAGATGAGTTATACGTTGATACTTTGACCCTTCGGATTCTTCTAGAGACAAAGCGAATTCCTTGAAAGCCTCGTAAAGCTGTTTCGCTCCTAGGCGGGCAGTCCATTGTGGTCTGAAACCCGACAATGCATGGCCGATCTTGCTGAAGTCAACTCGATAAGAACGTTTGTCAGGTTCAGCGTCCTTTGCGTGCCTGATCTCAGAATCGGGCACAGTCTCTCTGACTAGTTCGGCGATCTCGCGTATTCGGAAGTTCTCTTCAGTTTTCCCCACGTTGAAGATTTTGTTGTGTATCAATTCGCATGGGGCCTCTAGTGCAGAGA
>JBAVVE010000230.1:0-2435 GCA_049697135.1 Bathyarchaeia archaeon
GTGCCCGCTTTGACCTGCTGACCAGTAAGCACTAAACGGGGAATGCCGGTCAATGCAAACTTCATTAACGCTGTCGGTTGTAGTTTCGCGAGATAGTGATGGATGTTAGGATTCGCGGTGCGACCGAGCACAACCTCAAGAATATTGATGTGCAGATCGGTGACGGGCTGACTGTCGTTACCGGGGTTTCTGGTTCTGGGAAAACCTCTTTGGTGTTTGACACTCTGTATCATGAGGCCCATCGACGTTTCCTGGATGTCTTTCTTTATGGACGGTCTGGGCAGCGGCTCGCTCCTGCGAAGGTGGAGGCGATCTCTGGATTAGGACCCACGATTGCTGTGGGGCAGAATCTCTTGAATCGTAACCCACTTTCAACCCTGGCTTCAGCCTCAGGGTTACATCCCTTCTTTAGGTTGCTCTACGCAAACTACGGAGTGCGCCATTGTCTTCAATGCGGTAGCCGGTTGAACATGCTGACTGAGGATGATCTTGTTGAAAAGTTGCTTTCGCTTGCGAAAAGAGAGCCCGTTTGTCTGTGTGCGCGTTTGCTGCATCAAGTGAAAGGCAGCCATGCGACGCTGCTTAAGGTGTTGGTTAAGAAATTCGGAAAGGAACGGCTAATCGTCGACGGAAGAGCTTGGGACGCCACACCGCTTAGCTCAACCGTTGCACACGACGTAGAAGCCGAAGTCGGTTCTATCAATGATTCGACGTCTACAAAGGGAATCCGTGAAGTCGTCCAAGTAGCCAAGGCGTTGGGCGCTGCGGTGATCAGAGTGGCTGGCAAGGAAGGCGACTCCATGATGGCTACAATGCCTGTCTGCGGCTATTGTGGAGCGGGATTTAGAGAGCTGGAACCAACCCATTTCAACAGTCCCTGTCCCTACTGCAAAGGAAAAAGCTGTGAAAGGTGCAATAATACGGGGATGCATCCGCAAGCTGCGTCCGTTAGCTGGGAAGGCAAGCTACTACCCGAATTATTGGCACTTTCGGTTGACGAGGCAAGTCAACTGTTTTCGAGCGCATATCTGCCTTCGACTGCACATCGGCTACGGTCTGAGATAACGCGGCGCCTCGATACTTTGAGACGAGTGGGACTGGGATACATATCCCTGAACCGGTCATCTCCCAGCCTATCCAGAGGCGAATCACAGCGGGTTCGACTTGCGATATCTCTCTCTAGCCGCTTAGAAGACATGCTTCACGTTCTCGATGAGCCAACCATTGGTCAACACCCAGCAGATGTATCACGTCTTCTCCCGGCATTCCGAGATATGGCAGGTCCCGTTGTCTATGTCGAGCACGACAGAGTGGCAGCCGCAGAAGCTGACCAAGCCATTGACCTAGGCCCTGGAGCTGGGAAAGGTGGGGGAGAGGTCATATGCACAGGATCGCCATTGGAATTGTGGAATGCGGATACACCGACGGGACGCTACTTCAGTCTCCGCGACCGTGTGATGACACCAATCCGCCGTCCACCACCTGAGAGATTTCTCCTTGTGCAGGGAGCACACCAACACAACCTACACAGTATTAACGTCAGATTGCCTATTGGCCGAATTACTGTAATCACTGGTGTGTCAGGTTCCGGGAAGAGCACGTTTGTAGAGCATGTGCTCGTGCCATCGCTGACCAAGAGGAAGCCTGTAGGCTGCAAAGGAATCGAAGGACCCACCCTCAAACCACTACTGGTTGATCAGAGCCCAATAGGGCGAAACCCAAGATCAAACCCGGCCACATACACTAAGCTCGCCGACATTGTACGCGACCTATACGCAAAGGCTACCCGCCTTTCCAGCTCTCATTTCTCTTTTAATCGACCCGAAGGAGCTTGCCCAGCCTGCCAAGGGATCGGGGCGACCGAAATCAAGATGAAGTACCTGCCATCGCTTTGGATACCATGCGCCAATTGCGACGGGCAGAGGTTCAACGACAAGGTCCTCGCTGCAGTAGTCAGGTTCGGCGGTCGAGGACTGTCCATTGCAGATTTCTACTCGCTCCCGATTAGTGAGATTGGACACTTCATTGCAGAATCACCGTGGCTGTCACCGAATAAGCGCGAGGCAGCATTGCGGATTCTCCAAGCTCTCAGCGACATCGGTCTCGGATACCTGAAACTCGGGCAACCCTCACCAACCTTATCTGGCGGCGAGGCGCAGCGTGTCAAACTGACCAGATACCTTGGACGGAATATGCTGACTGATCAACTCGTTGTCCTCGATGAACCCTCCACTGGACTACACCCGCAGGATCTAAACGGACTTCTGAAGGTACTTGATCGATTGGCCCGAAGCGGTGCAACTATCGTGGTCGTCGAGCATAACACAGATGTCATGCGGGCGGCCGACTGGATTGTTGACCTGGGACCAGGGGCCGGGCCAAAAGGTGGTGAACTCCTGTATGAAGGTCCGTTAGAAGGGCTATGTAATGTGAAG
>JBAVVE010000231.1:0-8577 GCA_049697135.1 Bathyarchaeia archaeon
GCATATTACCGCGATCCTGTCGCTCATGTCTAAGAGTTCATCGAGTTCGCTTGAGATCAAGAGAACAGCCTTACCTTTCTTCTTCTGTTTCATCAAGAGTCTTCTTGTATATTCGGTTGCAGCCACATCCAAGCCTTTCGTAGGATTGTGGGCTATGATGACCTTCGGCTCCCAGAACAGCTCCCTCGATAGTAGGAACTTCTGTTTGTTGCCACCTGAAAGGGTCCAAGCCTGTACTTGCGGTGACTGAGCTCTCACATCGTACTCTGACATGAGCTTCGTCAACTCGTTCCGGATGGACTTCAAATCAAGCAAGCCTCCCTTCGTGAACATTCGCGCTACATGTGGCTCTATGATCAGGTTATCCGCCAGCAAGAAGTCGAATACCAATCCGGCTTTCTGATCCTCCGGAATATGAGCCACACCAAGCTTTCTAATATCATCAGGGTGCCAACCAGTGACATCCTTGCCCATCGCCAAGACTTTGCCAGTTGTCGACTTGCGAATGCCAGTTGCCACTTCGACTAGCTCTCTCTGCCCATTTCCAGCAATACCTGCGATGCCCAGAATCTCTCCGCCCTTGACCGAGATTGAGACTCTGTCAAGAACCGGGAATCCCATTGTGTTGACCGCAGATACGTCTTGAAGGTCAAGGTATGTTTCTGTGACCTGAGATGCCAGTCTGTCCACTCGAAGGAGAACGTCGCGGCCTATAATCATCCTGGCCAGGTCAGCTCTGCTCACATTCTTAGTGGCTTCGGTTGCAACGACCATGCCCTGTCTCAGAACAGTCACGTTGTCGGTCACTGCCAAGATCTCATCGATCTTGTGCGAGACGAAGATGATGGACTTGCCTGAAGCTGCCATCTGGCGTAGAGCAGAGAAGAGGTCATGGGTCTCCAGCGGTGTGAGTACCGATGTGGGTTCATCAAGAATAAGTATAGTGGCGCCTTTGAACAGGGCCTTGACGATCTCCACGCACTGTCTTTGGCCAGCAGATAGGTCGCGAATCGTTGCATTAGGGTCAACAGCAAGGCCATGTTGTTTCGCGACATCTAGGATCTGTTTCTCTAGACCAGCGCGATCAATGAGTGGTTTCTTCCATCCCTCGTTCAGCATGATCGAGATGTTTTCGATGACCGTCATCGTGGGTATTAACATGAATTCCTGATGAACCATTGCAATTCCGACGTTCATGGCATCACGCGGGGAATGAAAGTGAACCTCCTTCCCATTGACCAAGATCCTTCCGCAGTCGGGACGCATGAGGCCATAGAGCACGTTGCACAGGGTTGTCTTGCCCGCCCCGTTCTCTCCTAGAAGGGCATGCACTTCTCCCCGTTTGAGCTTGAAGTCCACATTGTTGTTTGCCAAGAGTGTACCGAACTGCTTCGTAACACCCTCCGCCATGACCGCGTAGTCTTCTGGGTTTGCTGCATTAGTTCGCATAACCTCCGAGTAGCAAGATATGCTAAAGAGCCTTGCGGCATTCCTGTCCAACACTTCTCGTAGCCTCCGACTGAAACGCTGGAAATTCTTATTAGCTGGCGGCAATCGCGCGTTGCCGGACCAGAGAGCCATAAGACGATCAGAATGTGGGAGCTATCCGTGTTTGACTCAGGTTCTACGCTTTTGGCCAGACTTAAGACTCAGCTGGAGTTTCCTTAGGCAGTATGAGTGGAGTTCACATGTCTACTAACTTGGCTAGGAACTCAAGAGCACGGAGCGAGATACTGTTTCTGATCTTCATTGTCTGCATGCTTGCGTACTCCCAAGCATATGTCCCGGCTCATGCCGGTCCACAAGGCGCCAAGATAGAACTCTCACTCAGCCAATTGGTTCTGCGCGGCGATATCATGGTCGTCTCCGGTCGTCTTTCAACGACCCTCGACAATCGTCCTATACCCTTGGTCAAGGTTCATCTCCAGTACCACCGGTCTGAGGATAGCTACTTCACTCGTGAAGTGACGATATTCACTTCCAACCCTGGCGGCCTCTTCGAGGACAGGTTTAACACGACTTCCCTGTTGAGGATCGGAACGTGGTTTGTGAACGCGTCCTTCCCGAGCCAGACAGGATATGAAAACACATCCGCCCTGGGATCATTCACGATAGTTGTACAGCCAGCGCTTTCCTTGTACGTCTCAAGTCACGACATCGAGCTTGGACAAAAGGTCGTTTTCAATGGTCTCCTTTTCGCATGCATACCGTGTATCCAGGATGAAGTCACCGTGATCTTCACACGCCCAGATAACACCTCAGTCACGATGAATCTGCGCGTGACTCCGATTGGCGGACCATACCCGGGAGGATTCTACAACGGCACATTCTCACCAGACACTCGAGGCCGATGGCAAGTCAGAGCCATCTGGAAGGGCAACGACGTGATGCTCCCTACCCACTCGCAGACAGAAGAGTTCAACGTCGGGACGCTTGCTACTGGATTTGATTTGCGCACAGTCTTCGCGTTTGCGGCTATCGCACTCGTTTCGATCGTCTCAATAGCGTTGCTGCGACTACGAATTTCGCACAAGAAGCCCGTATCGTAGCAAAGCAAGCACCAGTGGTGGGCCGGGAGAGATTTGAACTCTCGACCACCTGCGTTTCCTGGATGTGTCTGTCAGGCAGGTATCCTAACCAGACTAGACGACCGGCCCATGCGTGCGGTGAATGGGATCAGGCAACATAAAGATTCTTCGAGAACTAGAGTTGCAGGCTTTCGCACGTTCTCTCTAGACAAGTCTTACTCGGTTCACATTCTTGTTCATCCAGGAATAGCGTCGAATCTTGGCTGACGCACCGAAACCACAAGCCGCGCATCTCTTCTTTCTAATATGATACGCATGGCGTCCGCACCTGCGGCATTTGATGTGAGTCTTTGATCGGCCCCGAAGCCCAAAGGAGGGTGTGCCCTTTCCCAATGCGTTTCACCTGGATGAGCAAAAGAGGACAGGTATTTATGTCAACCTTAGCGGCTTGGCGGTGGACTTACGAGCACGACATTGTCTCCTCTCACAATGATCGTGCCAATCTTCTTTGCGTTGTAAGGGTTTGTGATGTCGTCAGCATCTTCCAGCACCAAGTTCATGTGTTGATCGTAACTGTAGAGTCTTCCTCTAACCGTACGACCGCCTTTGAGTTCTACTAGCACAACCTTGCCTAGGCTATCCTCGAAGATCTTTGAGGCGACGTCAGAAGACATTGTATTGGTGTCTCCGGCTGGAATCGAAGTCTAAGCATGAACCCACACAATTTAAGGGTTAGGGTCTTCAACCTACTTCCAAACGCTGAATTCTTGCGAACTCCATATCGGACACAACAACGTGTAACGACAGGAGACGATGACCTCGAAGAGAACAACCCTGAAGTCGAGTGAGGCGAAACTACTGCTTCACGATTTCAAGCACAAGTTTCCAGGATTTGTGGATGACATTCAAGGCAAGCAAATGGTCGAAGAAGTCCTTGTCGATGGTGGAAAGCTGTTCCTGTTGGGCGGTAGGCCCTTCGCCATTTCTACAGAGAATGGGCTCTTTCCCAGTCTAGCTAACGACGAATTGCTGAGGAGTCTCCCGTCGATTGTGGTGGACATGGGAGCGATCCCGCACGTTTGCAGCGGAGCCGACATCATGAGGCCTGGCATCAAAGAGATGCATGGTGAATTTGGGAAAGGTGACGTTCTCTTGGTGAAGGACATCAGATTCGGCAAATCGATTGGCATTTGTGTTGCAGAAGTTTCGTCAGAGTCAATGCGCACGATGTCGAAGGGCAAGGCCGCGAAGAACGTGCACTATGTCGGGGATCAGTTCTGGCAGGCGTTGAAGAGTTCGAGATAGTGCACATTATGTCAAATTCTAGTAGATTTTCCCCGTTCTGGCCGCTTCACTTGTACGCGAGGTTGCACACGTTCCTGCTAGAAATGGTGCCAATGCCTGAAGGTTTAAACTTGCGCTCTGGGCGCTAGTACCCGAGCTTACATCTTGCCGGTGTCCTCAATGATCAAGCAAGGAACCGATGGCACTGTGGACTCTCCATATGTTCGGGCCATACCCCTGAGTCACTTGAAGGATCTTGACTTGATCGAGCGTGCCCTATCCGCTGGCAACGTATTGATAGTCAAGATCACACCCATCGCGAAGAGGAGCGTCGAAGAGACTAAGATCGCTATCAATCAGCTCTCGAACTATGTCAAACGCGAGGGTGGAGACATCGCAAGGCTTGGAGAAGAACGAGTTGTGTTGACTCCGCCTGGAATCAGGATTTGGAGAGTAAAAGGTCAGGCAAACGCCCCTCAGACAGCCACAGAGCACAGCAGCTAAGGCAGAACTCGGGCGATTCATTCTACTTGAGTTTGATCGTCTCAAGTAGGTCAGGCGCGATGGTTCTGACCTTGAATGTTCGAGAGACAGCATGAGCGAAGCTATCCACTTTGTGTCGCTCACCGTGTCCAACGACGACTTTGGAAGGTTTCGGTGAGATTCTTCGAAGGAAGGCGAGCAGCTGATTTCTATCCGAATGGCCTGAGAATCCTTCTACACTCTCTATCTTCAGGTCCACCTTGATCGCCTCGATCTTCCCGTTTCTCCCCATCATCGAGACTTCTTTGACTCCGTTCTTCAGTCGGCTGCCGAGTGTTCCTTCAATCTGGTAGCTGACGAATAGGAGAACGTTCTTGGGATCTGAGGCCATTTGCTTGAAGTAGTCTATCGCAGGTCCACCTTCGAGCATACCCGAAGTGGCCATGATTATTGCCGGCTGCCCGGCGACTATCTGTTCTCGATCGCTTGGATGACTGACAACCGAGAAGTAGTCCGATTGAAACGGATTGATGTCTTTGTGGAGCATCTGGTCACGCAGTTCCCTGACCAAATACTCCGGAAAGGCCGTGTGAATCGCGGTAGCCTCCAAGATCATTCCTTCGAGGTAGATTGGCATCTCTTTGATGAGTCCGTTCTTCATGTAGCTGTCGAGGACAAGCATGACTTCTTGAGAGCGTCCTACTGCTGGGACCGGGATCAAGACCTTGCCGCCTTTCTCAGCTGCTTCATTCACGATGCTTGCGAGTTTGCCTTCTACACTTGTTCTCTCGGGCATGACATCTTCTTGTCCACCGTAGGTGCTCTCTATGACGAGCGTTTCCGCTCGTGGAAAAACGCATGATGCAGGCTCCAGTAGCATCGTCCGGCCGAACTTGAAGTCGCCGGTGTAGACGATGTTGTGGTATCCTTCACCAATGTGCAAGTGGATGATTGAGGAACCAAGTATGTGGCCTGCGTTGTGAAGGGTCAATTTGACGTCGGGTGCCACGTCGGTGACTACGCCATACTTCAGTGGGATTGTGTGCATTACTGTTTCGCGGACATCTTTCTGATCGTATGGTGCATGTGCACCTTCTCTATTGTACACGTCAAGGTAGTCCAATTGCAGGAGTGTCATGAGAATTCCAGTGGGTTCAGAGCAGTAGACGGGTCCGTCGTAACCGTACTTGTAGAGGAATGGAACGAAACCACAGTGGTCGAGATGAGCATGTGAGATTATCACAGCATCGAGTCTGTCAATGTCGAACTCACTTGCGCCAATCTTGGGATAGGCATGAACCGGATCATTCGAACCAGGATTTATTCCCAAGTCCAATAGGACGCTGCTCTCACTCGTTTGGACGAGCAAGGCGGAACGGCCCACTTCGTGGAATGCTCCGAGTGGAGTAATGAAGACGCCATCTCCAGTTCCAATCCTTGGTCTGAAGATGCGCTCTCCCACATCTCGCAGTATCCGATTCCTTGCCTCACTTTCTGAATGAAGAATGTGTCTTGTGCTGGTGACTATCTTTGATGGCATTGGCGGTGCTCTGAGCACTCTGGGCCGCCAACTCGTTGTCTTGATGACTTCTTGAAGTGTCGAACCATCTTTCCCAATCGCGAGCCCAGGCTTCTTTGCTTCGATAGTCACTTCTCCCAATGACGGGTCAAAGGTGATGTTCGTGATCTCTGCATCTTGCGGAATCGCAGATTTGATCAGTTTCTCAGCTTCGGCCTCGGTTACTCTGATGGAAGGGTCTGAGCGTATCACGACGCGTTTGTGGAGCAGATTGACGATGTCTGTTACCACATAGCTCTGTTCAAGAAGGAGAACGACATTCTTGACGTAGATCGCCAGTCGTGGGCCCTCAAACTCGATCCTTGTGATCTCGGCTTCTTTCGGCATATTGGAGAGTATGGTCTCACGTATCCTTGCGTGGGAATCATCGATGGGTCTAGCCATTGAAGACACCTTGAATGACAGGAAAGGAATGTGATATTGTCTAGCTTAGGGCGGAAAGGATTTTCTTCTTCTCGTCCTCACTCAATTCCTCGTATCCTTTACTTGTGACGAGGGCCACGTCAAAGCTGTCTCCGCTCGCTGAATCTCTCTTCATGGCGGAGTTCACGGCCTTCACTACAACCGGAATCGCGTCTTTCACGGTTATTCCATCCTTGTAGTCGTTCTCGAGGACGCCGTATGCGACCGGGGAACCTGACCCTGTCGAGACGCATTTCTCCTCTGTCACGCTGCCCAGTGGATCAAGGGCAAATATGTGAGGTCCGGAAGTATCAACTCCTCCCAGCAAGGCCTGAATGATCAACGGGTAGTATCTATTAGCGAAGAGGAGATTCGATGTCAGGCTCGCGGCTGCGCTCACAGGCATGATGACGCCTTTCTCGTACTTGTACAGTTTCGAATTTGCTTTTACGATCTCGACAACATTCTGAGCGTCAGCAACTCCACCGGCTATGGTCATTGCGAGGTGGTCATCAATCTGGTAGACCTTCTTGGCATGCTTGTGTGCGACGAAATAACCCATCGTCGCGCGGGTGTCAGTGCCAAGAACTACTCCGTCGCGACAAACGACGCCTACGGTAGTGGTTCCTTTCAGCACATACTTCGATATCTTGTCTGTTGGTTGATTGTACATCTTGTTCACTTGCTCTCTCAGAGTTTCCCTGGGAGGACGTGAGAACCGCGCTTGGTAAGAACGCGTGGACCTATCAGACGCTGGAACCCTTAAAAATGTTTCCGGAGCGCCTAGGACCTGTTCTATCCCCCCAGATGTGTCAGTGATAAGAGAGTTTGGTCGCGCAGGGATCAACTAGCAATGTGGATAGCGGTCTGCGGAGAGGAATACGGATGATACTTCAGAGCCCAAACAGACTGACAGATGTCAGGGGATAGAACAGGAGCGCCTAGGACCCCATTCTATGCTTTATTCTTCTCGGCTTCCTCTGCTGTCTTTGTCTCTTCGATTTTCGGTGCTGCGGGCCTCTTGTACGTTTCAAGGAACGAAATCTTGGAGATGTCCGGAAAGAACTTCTCGATGTCAGCCGACACAGCCTTCTTTGCCAGCTGGAGATCCTCAAGGAAGAACGCTTCTTCCGGCACTTCTATTGTGAGGTCTTTCGCAACTGACTGGAGCCCAAACTTCGCCTGATCCACTATAGGCAGACGCTTGTGTATCAGGTTTCGGATCTTGTCCTCCGAAGGTTCGACGACGCTTTGAACCGACACTTCGTAGACAAGTGTTCGACCTGCCAATGGGTGGTTGTAGTCCATTTGTACCCTGCCTGCGCCCACAGAACGAATCAGTCCGACCTTGCCGTCCAAGGTCACTTGAATGCCTGGCACTGGAGTGATTCCTTCGTTTCTGAACCTTCTCAACGGGACGAGTCTTACTTTGGATGGGTCTCTTGTCCCGAATCCCTTGTCAGGAGGGACCTCAACTGCTGAAGACTGTCCGGCCTCGAGACCTAAGAGTCCCTCATCGAGACCCTTTGGAACCCATCCTTCCCCTACAACCACGAAGAAAGGCTCGTATCTATGGGTCTCTGTACCCTCAGCACCTTCTCCATGCTCGTGGTGGATTCCTTTCTCTTTGGCAACTGATTCTATCGTGGTATCTACTACGTCGCCGCTTTCTTTCACTTTCAGCGTGTAGTTGAGCAGGACGAAATCTCCGTTCTTGATCGGCACTGGATGTACCCCGACGGCTCCAACATTCAACGGGTCTGATTTAACTTTTTGACGTGACGCGCTAGTCAGGCTGCTATTGTAGGTCTTGTGATTTCCATCAGCTCTGCTTTCCGAAAACGTCGCGCGCTGCTCTTGAGCCAATACCGTATTCAAACTCGTGACCCAGATCAACGAGTGTTGATTCTATAGCTCCGATGGTCGTGAGTATTTCGAACCGGGAGACTGTTCCCATTACTCCAACTCTGAACATCGCGCCTTTCAGTTTGCCCATGCCACCTGCGACCACAACGTGATATTGTTCTCTGAGCAGGTCTCTGAACTTCTTGTCGTCAATCCCGGGCATATGCTTGGCAGCAACGACGGTTTGCGATCTAAATTCCTTATGCGGATAGATTTCGAAACTAAGCGCTTCGAGACCTTCATAGAGCGATCTTGCACACAGGTTGTGCCGATCATAGCGAGCCTGCAATCCTTCCTCTTTGATCATCAATAGGGCCTCGTCAAGCGCGTAGAACAGTGTCACAGCTGGAGTATACGAAGTCTCGTAGTTCTGGATGAATTTCCTATGTTCGAGGA
>JBAVVE010000232.1:0-10332 GCA_049697135.1 Bathyarchaeia archaeon
ACTTGGAGTTTGAGAAGACGATCGTCGACGGCTTTGTTTATGGCGCAGAAGGCAAGCCGATCGCAGGCGCTACCCTGTCAGGCGTCATGAGCGGCAAAGATGTGGTAACCGCTGTGACTGACGAGAAAGGCCACTTCAAATTCGAGAATGCAAGCCCCGGATATCAGTTCATCCGGATCAACGCACCCGGATACATGGGTCAAACACAAGATTTCACTGCAAAGAAGAACGAGGAGACGAAGCTCGAACTTCACTTGACCCCGGGAACGTGCAAGATCTTTGGGACTCTATTGGATGAAGATGATAAGCCGCTGCGTGGTGAGGTTGTTCTATCCTCAGCATCAGGGGCAATATTGCAGAAGACCGAGTCGAATAGCGAAACTGGGTACTACGAGTTATCTGTTCTGTCAGGCACATACAATCTTCTCGCGAAGCGCTCGGGGTATAGATCAGAAGGGTGGCGTGGATCGGTCTCAGCTGACCAGAAACATGACTTCAAGTTGGAGCCGATTATGCCCATTAAGGAATCTCAATCTCCGGGCGCCTCGCCCATGCCAGAAGTGGACTACCGTCGCCCTCGTCAACGCTGGTGACGCAATCCATCGTGGCGTAGCTGCGCAGTTAGAAAAGGCGACCACCTGAAAAGAGTCACGTGAAGATACCCCATAGGATTCGCGACATCTTCGCTCCGAACATGGCGCGGTTACGGGTGTTGCGGAAGCGTTCCCGTAGCGGACGCTTGTCAGACGGCAAGGGGCCCTTGTCGATTAAGGCTCCACAGAAGCCCGTCTGAGATGCAGGGTGCGCGTCAATGTTTGCCCCGCAAGAATACCGCTGAAGTAAATGTCGTAGGAATTCGGTAGAACTGTTTTGCAGCCGCAATTTGTCCTGGCGGATCGAGTCTTGGAATGTCGAGATAGAGACGTCGCTTAGGGTCGAGAAGTTATCGTTCAGAGAACTTGCTGAGAAACAGCAGAAAGAAAAAAGGTAGAGGAGAAAGAAGCGAGCGTGTCCCGCTTCTTTCTTCGGTTTAGAGTTGTATGTCTCCGAGGTTCTTGTCCGTATCGAGTGATACGGAAATGGTCTTGGTCTTGCCAGCTGACGAGATGGTGACGTCGTAGTTCTTCTTTGCTTCGAGGCCGTCGAGCCAGAAGTCGCCGAGGAAGTCTGACTTCGCCCTCGCCATGACCACCTTAGATGCTGTGTCCGTCGCTGTGACATCTGCTCCAGCTAAGCACTCACCTTTGCTGTCTACGAGCGAGCCTGCGATGAAGGTCTTTGGCAAGCCGATGAACCAGACCCTTGGCAATGCACCGTACTCAGGATGCAGCGGTGCTCCCTGTTGTCGGAGGTACTCGTCAAGAATACCGACTTCTCCAATATGGATTGCGTCGCCAGTGCAAGCTTGCATGCATCTTGGGTTTTCGCCTTTCTCAAGTCTCTGAACGCACCATGTGCACTTCTGTGGTATGTCCGCGTCCTCATTGTAGAGTATGACGCCGTACGGGCATGAGTTGACGAGCTGTCTTTGGCCTTTGCTCTTGACTGGGTCGATGATGACGATGCCGTCAGGTCGCTTATAGACCGCGCCGCCCGTGGCTGCAGCTATGCAGGGCGCGTTGTCACACATTTGGCAGAAGATGGCCATACTGGAGAACTTCACCTTCGGGAAGGTGCCCCTTTCGATTTCTTCGACGCGTACCCACTTCTGGCCTCTGAAGGGCATTCCTGCCGAGTATGGTGGATAGTCGTTGAGCGCGTACTGGTCCTTGCACGAGACTGTGCATGATCTGCAGTTTACGCATTTCGTGACGTCTATTACTGCTACTATGCCGTTGAGTGCTATACTCATGCTCATAATGATCCGCTCCACTTCTCAACCTGTGCTATGCACTGTACGTCCGTCTGCGTGTCGAATGGCGAGACGAAGCCGCCTCTGCAGAGGTTCTCGATGTTGCCGGACCTGTCCAGCGAACCTGGCACGCCTGGCTCGTCGTATTCATTCCAGTATCCGTAGGTAACCCGCCCAGCACCTGGCATCATTTGCTCGCTAGTCCTAGCCCAGCAGAGGATCTGACCTCTCATGTTGAAGACTCTGACAATGTCTCCATACTTGATGCCTCTGTCATCAGCGTCTTTCTTGTTCATCCATATCGGCGCGTACAGGCGGCCATTGACCTCCTTCTTCTCCTCGTCCTCAAGCCAGACGACGTCTTGGTACGTGGTGTGATAGTAGAACTTGGGGTGGCAGCTCTCAATCGCTATCGGGTATGTCTTCATCTTCTCTGCTTCTGGGTTAGGCAGGGCCCTCGGTATGACCGGTGCTAGAGGATCGGGTATTGGATTCTTCGTGTTGTCTTGCTCGTATTTCTGAGTGTCAGGGGTTAGATCTTCGTTCAGGTAGTATCCTGACTGCCCCCAGCTGGCTATCCTGGCTGTCGACGCGGAGTATATCTCGATCAGACCTGATTCCGTGATGAGTCCTGGCCCATCCGCGGGATTCTTCCAAGGATTAACATGTTTCTTCGGGTCTTCCCAGAACTGCTTCCAGTTCCAGTTGTAGGGGGACCAAGGTTTCCAATCTGGCGGCATCGTTGTATTGAAGTCAAAGTATCCTACCTTCTTGAATTCCTCCCACGTCATATGCTTTGGTAGTGTGGTGGTCTTCTCGTAGATCAGTCTAAGCCAATCATCTTCTGTTGGTAGTGGTTTGCCGTCTGGTCCTGCGGCCCATTTCTCCCAGACGCCCATTCTCTTGGCGAGCTCTTCCCAGACATCCCTGTCACTCTTTGACTCAAATAAGTTCGGCACGCATTTCTGGCAATAGATGCTCCAGTTCTTGTAGTTGCTAATGTCGTTGCGTTCGAAGTTCGTGACGGTCGGAAGCACAATGTCAGCGAACATGAGATCGGGTTCCCATCTTGGGTCAAGCTGCAATATGAACTCGAACTTTGGACTCAAGAATGCCCTCATGACGCTGTTACAGTTGGCGGTTCTTGCCAAAAGGTTTCCTCCAGCGCCGATGTACATGTGAACCTCAGAGTTGCCTTCAAGCGGGTACTTGTAGAGGACTGAGTCCATTCCAATGTTGTAACGATGGTAGACTGGATGTTCATGGTCAGCCTTCATTGAGGCCTCAAAGAGGACATCGCGTATGTATTGTACTACCGGGTTCTTGAGGCGTGCAATTGCTAGGCCCGGCCACCTGCCTGCGAATGCTAGACCCAGCATAGTCGTCTTCGGGTCAGCTAGCTCGGGTGGGATGACGTGGTAGAACGGGTATACTCCCGGTCCGCCTCCGACTGCAGTGAAGGGTATGGCTGGCGAGTCATGGAAGGTGAATGGTACTTCTCCCCATGATCTCACGCTCGGGAAGCATCTTATTCCGTCCACGGTCATGCCGTATCCGCCGCCTCCGAGTCCGCCTGCGGTCGCCCAGCCACCTACTCCTGGCTTGCCTAAGCCCTGCATAGCTAGGAGAGTATACATGAAGCGAACATAGTTGCCGCCGTCTAGGTTGGCTCCTCTCCAAGACTTGAGTCCCGTTGGTCCGGATGCCCATTCTCTTGCGAGCGCTCTGATGACTCGCGGTTTCACGCCACAGATCGGTTCAGCCCATTCAGGTGTCTTCGGTACGCCGTCAGCCTTGCCTAGGATGTAGTTCTTGAAGGAGCTTCCAGCCGGAGCACCTTTCGGTAGATGCTCCTCATCGAAACCGACCGCATGCGTGTCAAGGTACTTCTGATCATACGTACCCTCAGTAATCCACGTATGCGCAATAGCCGCAGCTAACGCGGAATCGCCAAAGGGGTGGCATGGTATCCATATGTCAGCGAACTCTCTCCCCGTGTCTTCATAGCCCGCGGTGATCGCGACGATCTTGACGCCTCTTTCCTTCAGGAGCCTCATGTCCTCGGTGGTCTGTTGGAAGTCTGGGTTGTCGATGACGTTGATCAGTGGGTCCACCGCCCAGAGTACCATCATCTTGCTGTATTCTGCGAAGAACGATATCTCCTCCGGTGGGTTTAGCCCTCTGCCTTGGTCTCCGACTATGGCGCAGCCTGAGGATCGTGAAGCTGCCCAGCTGTAGCCGTCGCATCCTAGTGAGGAGTAGCCGCCGAGTAGGGTGAAGAAGTCGTGGACGTACAGGTAGCGGTTGTGATACATCCAGCTGTCGGAGTGCTCTCCTGGCTCGTATAGGAACGCGGGCGGGCCGTATGTGTTCAGAATTCTCTTGATTTCTGAGGTGACCGAGTCGAAAGCCTCATCCCAGCTGATTCTCACAAATTCGCCTTTGCCTCTGTTTGATTGGTCGCTCTTTCCGCCAGGCTCCCAGCCTTTTCTCTTCATCGGATACTGAATCCGATGCGGACTGTAGGTTCGGTAGCGGTCAGTGAGGTGCATGGGGTTTTGCTTTGTACCTGCGAATGGTTCTACTCTCGTGACTCTGCCGTCCTTCACGAATACTCTGAGAGCTCCGTCCTCTTTGTACATGTTGTAGAACATTTGCTCTCCAGCCTGCGGTGCTGTACCGGTTACAGTGACTGTGGTTATGCCTCCGGGTGGTGCTGTTGGACGTAGAAGTTCGTCTGCGCCGTAGCCTAATCCAACGCCTATGGCGCCAGCGACGACTAGTCCTGCAGTGGTTTTGAGCATTGAACGACGAGTAACGTCATTTGTTGTCTTAGTTTTCTTTTCTTCAGACAATTTTACTATTTCTCCATTCTCGATTCTTTCTTGGCTAGACGTGACTCGGAAGAGACTTCCGTTCAGTTCTAGCCCATGCCGTCTAACAGCCGGAGACGAGCATATATGTGGCTCGAACTTACCGACCAGTCATATCTCTTCGTATATAGACTGTCGCTCAACAGGGCCCGAGGCCGTTCACCGATCTAGAACGATTCTCTCAAATCCGGAGTAGACGTTCATGCTCGATTCCGTGACGAAACAGCAGAGGGTGACTCCTGTCTTCTCGGCTGCGCGGACTCCGGAATAGGTTGGGCCCCTTACTGAGGCAATCACAGGGATTCCGACCCTTGCGGCTTTTATCACCTCAGAAGCTGATTGCCTTCCCGAATTCATGAGAACTGCCCGTGAAAAATCCAGCCCACTCTTAATGACAGCGCCGAGAGTCTTGCTGACAGCATTGTCTAGCCCCACGTCTTCGAAGAAAGCCTTCATCTCGCTCTCAGAGAAGGCTGCTGCGTACTGGAGGCTACCAGTTCTCGTCAACTTTCGTGAATGCTCATTGAACTTTGTCACCATTCGTGCGATCTCGGAACCAGAGACGCGATGGTCAGACTGAACTAGCGGTTTGTCGATTCTGTCAAGCAAACGATAGAAGTCTTCGGATGATCCGCACGCTGAGGTTAGGACATTGACTACCTTGGCTGCGTCGATCCTGACCTGCGCTCCGGGCTTGGTATGCACATTCACGCTCGTTGTCTCCTCGCTCCAGGAGATGCCTTGTATGTCTAAATACGTTCTCAGTATGCCTTCTCCGATGAGGTATCCAATCGCGAGTTCCTCCTGAGCGGTTGGAGTTGCGAAGAGCGTTGCGGCTAGCTCTCCATTGACGTAGATGGGTACCGGCATCTCGACGGCGACCTCTTCTGAGGCGACCTCATCTCTATGAGACCTCAGATCCAACTTTCTTACGCTAACCATTTCAGTGGACTTCAACAGTCACACCTGCTATTGTTGGCGTCGAGAAAGCTCCGAGCGCAAGTCACGTTGCGTTCCTCCAGAGACAGGAACTACCTCCTCACCCTCACAGCTTTCACCTTTGCGATCATTGGAGATACTCATCGAGCAGACGGAGTCATGGTGCAGCTGAGGTCTCATATTAATGCAGGGAGGCAGAGGCATGATCGCTTTGAGCACCACAACCTACCTCATGTGTCTTGCCATTCCGCAGTACATTTGTGCTAGTCCATGACGTTTGGTCCGGCTGATGCTGAGTGGACTCATCAGACCCGGATAGAATTCATGGCGGACCTTCCGGGATTCTCGACCGCGTTCGCAAAAGTCAAGCAGTTTCTTGCACCATCAATCCAGCCCAATCGGCATAGTGGCGGATAGTGAGCAGAAAGCATTCGGACTCAAGAGGTGGCGGGGCCGGTTAGGTGACAATTCACGTTTTGAACCAACGAAATCCGGGCGGACAATGTCAACATCACGGCTCCGCGAGACATCCGCAGATAGCCCAAAACTGACAGCCATCCTCAACGTGAGTGCAACGAAGTTTAGCCTAGCAAAGCGTTGCGGCGTCCAGACCTAGTTCCGACACTTCCTAAGCCTCAGCCACACCGAATCTAGGTTGAACCCTCGTTTCATGTTCCGGCCGGAGTTCCACATTCTCAATTAACTGGACGGTCTTGACTTGCTAACATAAGGCGAGACGCGCTCGTAGTCCATGGCAGTGGGTTTCGATTTGTATGCTCTGGCGCATACGAATTGCCCAATCCTCATTGTGGTCATCCGCTTATGCGGGCGCATCGTGGTTTGGTGGGGCCGGTGGGATACGGCCCCGTCACTTTGGTGGGGCCAGTGCTTGCTTGTGCCACTATCTGTGCGACTTAAACCTGAATGATTGTGGGCCCGGTGGGACCCGCAACAGTTTTGTTGCTGGAAATGTTTTCGAAACTCGATGGAGTTCAAATCCTACAGGATTCCAACCCCACCTACGCGGATATCTTGGAAGTGTTCTGCAGAACGTCAAGTAAACGGTATGCGTTCTTATATGCAAGAGGGCACCTTGTTCTCATGTTGGTGTACTTTTGGCTACTCTGCGATTCACAGTGATCTTGGAACCGGCCGAAGAAGGAGGCTTCATCGCGAAATGTGTCGAGCTCCCCGTGGCCAGCCAAGGCGAGACAAGGGACGAAGCTCTGGGTAACGCAAAGGAAGCGATTGAAGGTTACCTGGAAGTCAAGGCGGAACAACTCAAGCAACGAACCAGAGGAGAAAAGGTCGTAGTGATTGTCGAAGCTCCCTCTCCTCTCGTGGCGTGAAGTTGTCAAAGTCCTCGGCAAGGTCGACTTCAAGATCGACAGGCAGAAAGGAAGCCATATCATTCTCGTTAAGGACGAGCGCGTCGTGCCTGTGCCGAGACATGCCGAGATCAAGCGAGGACTCTTGATGGAGATCATCATGGAGGCCGGCCTCACGAAAGAGGAATTCCTTCGACTCCTCTAGACGGGATTGCTGTGTCGCTCACATCAGGCTCTTGTCCACGGAAACAGGAAAGCCCTCCTCCATGATTCAGATCAGGACTCGCTAAGAGTAGTGGCGGGCCCGGGTAGGTGACATTTCACGTTTTGAACCAACGAAATCCGGCGCGGAGAGAAGCTACGCTAAAAGTCCGCAAAACATCCGCAGATAGCCGAAAAGGGATGGTGGGGCCGGTGGGATTTGAACCCACGACTTCTGGCCTCGCTGCTTTCGCATGCGGGGACGCCAGCGCCCCAGGTTCACCGCCACCGTGTGGCTCTGGTATCCTGTTGGCGACAATCGTTGTCTAGACCAAGCTAGACGACGGCCCCTACGCTCGGGCACACTCCCACAATACGAATAATAGCCTTTTCCTAGCTCGTTTACAGGCCCACGACATTCTTGATTCTCCCGTATCTCTGTTCGTCCAGATGCTGTTTGTAATCTCTCAGTGCACGGATGAGCAATTTCTTCCTTCGCCACCTCAAGATGGCTCGCAACCGTTTGGCTGGGCCACCGCCGATCAACAAGTACTGTGCGATCGAAGTCACATTCGACGGCCTTCGATTATCACTTGCGCTCTCGAAATCCACTATTCGCGGTCTGTCCTTGCTCTCAACTAGAACGTTCTTCGGTGCTTCACTCAACTCACCGTGATCAAGTCCAATCTTGTCCAAACTGAAGCAGTCATCGAGAAGTCTCGTCAGCATCTTGCGAACGCGCCTCTTGCAGCCACTGTTCGGCAAGAGGAGTGTCCACTGTTTCAGCGGGATGCCGTTGACGAGCTCCATTATGAGGAAGTTGCTGCTCTTCGCAAGAAGCTTGGGGCCTACGCCGACTGAGTTTGCGAGTTGTAGCATCGTTGCCTCGTGATCCATGTTCAGTCTGTTCGCGTCAGTTCGCCTGATCTTAACGGCGACCGAATTGTTGCGCATTCGTGCCTTGACGACGATGCCTACACATCCCTTGCCGAGCACCCTTGCACGCCCGATTGTCTTGGTGCCTGTGAGTTCGATAGTATCGACTCCGATAGAGGAAAGCTCGAGAATTCTCGCTTGAAGCTCGTTGGGTTCTGGACGCGGATAGCAGAGTACTGCCGCAAGATCACTGGTCTCAACGAGCTGCCTTGAAGGGCGTGAGTTTTCACCCAAGCCATGCAGGCCTTCCCTTGAGGAAACTTGTTATGAATCTGGCGGCATCGCGGTCCTTTCTGTAGAAACTGATGAGTGCTCGCCCAGCCAGCACGCCGCAATGGCCTCTCAAGACAGGTGCGATCTTGCTCGCCACACCAATCTGCCTCCCGCCGTCGCGAATCCTAGATCGTACTAGCGCTACTGCATTTGTGTTATCGCGTAGTTGATTGACTGTCCATCTGTCATCATCAATCCACGGTCCGGAGACAGTCCGGTTTCTGTTCATGTGTTTCTGGAGGAACAGTTCAGATGCTTGAGCTCTGGCAACAGGTGGGCCAAGATGCTTCCTAACCGGAGGTAGTGTGAGGTTCTCTAGTTCGAACAGGATCACGTTGAGGTCTTTCTCGTTGCTCCAAGATGCTGATCGAGTCACGTTGTAGCCTTCCTGCTTGAGCAGGTTTCGCAGTGATCTCTCTGTCCTGTAGAGTTGACTCCAGATCACATCGACGACAGCATCCACTCGACCAAACTCGAGTGCGACAAGGTTCCAGCCGCGCCGCTGCATCTCCCGACGGAACTTCTCAACACTCATCGGTGCGACCTTTCGAGGAGCAAAGTAACTCACTGACGGTTTGCTTGAGAACGCTCGAGCAGCTGCGATGAACTCCCACAGGTTCCCGCGGGATATCGAGGCGGCTAGGTTTCTGCCACGATCCACGGGGTCGATAACTACGAGGGGCTCCTCAAAGAGGTCCTGCACTTCCCGCTCCCTGCCTTTGTAGTAGCTCTCCAGGTCAATTGTGACCTGAGGCTTCCATGCCCGTGCTTGTTTCAGGGTCTCTGCGAATGAGCCGTAATGCATGATCAGAGTCTCTGAGAGCATGCCGCTGAATCCTGACACCTTCACGTCGGCGCCGTAGACATCGATTCCTTTCAGGAACCGCTTGAGGAGCCTGACTTCTCCCCTCTGATCTGGAGTCAAATGGGACCTGACATATTCCGTGTGGAACGGTGTACGATCCGTAGCACTTCGCCATTCGCCACGCTCTACCCTGTAGCACGGCACAACATTGACGCGGACGCCGTCAACATGAGTCTCAACGTAGGGGTGTTCCGCGAAACGCTCGACGATTGCGTAGCCCTTCAAGGCTCGTTTTGCAGCACGGAGGCATCGCCCTTCGAGTTCGGCTCTACTAAGTGAGACCGGGACACGCAGGAAGATGTCGATGTCTGCGTCTCCTCGCAACCAAGTATCCTTTGCTACAGACCCGTCAAGTCTCACTTCAGCGTCAAGTCCATCACGTTCGACCTCAGCAACCAGCCTTGCTCTCACTTGCTCGGCGACTCTGTGTACTCTCTCTCGTTCGGTACTTGAGGGGGTGATCTGGCGAGCTAGGGAATTGTAGATGTCCAGAGTCTTTCTCAAGTTGACTCGACTTCGTACATCTGGTTACTGGTTTGCTCTTACTGAGTGTATCGTGGAGTAGACCGGGCCCTTCGGCGTAAGTACACTCCTCTTCAAGCGTAGCTCGCTGACGTGGACGACTCCAAACGGGGTATCACGCATCTCATCAACGAGTTTCGCTAGTTCATCTCTCATTCGCCCCGTCTTGACACGGGCAATCGTTACGTGAGGGCTGAACCCCTTCCTGTCAGGGGCGAATCCAATCTTCTCAATTCGAGGTTCAAGCTGCTGAAAGATCCGAGAGGTCTCATCGTGGCCCTTTCGCATACCGACCCACACGACATTGATCCGCCTAAGGTTCGGGAATGCGCCTAATCCAACGAATTCCGCATCAAACGGGCCAAACTTGACCTCATTCATCTGCTCCTTGACGAGCTCAATCGTCGTGGCAGGCACTTCTCCAAGGAACCTGACGGTGGCGTGAATGTTCTCAGGCTCCACAAGCTTTAGATCTGCTCCCAGATCCCGCAGGGCTCGCTGAGCCTCCACGAGCTTGGAAACTAGGCTCGCCTCATCCATGTC
>JBAVVE010000233.1:0-2654 GCA_049697135.1 Bathyarchaeia archaeon
GTATTATGGCGTAAAGTAAAGGGAGACGAGGGGCTTAAACAGGATCTCGCACAGGGCAAGATAAGCACGAGTCATGCAAATGTTATCACGAAACTCAAGAAATCGGAATCGCAAAAAGCATTAACGACGGTGATGAAAGAGCAGAAACTCACAGTTGAAGAAACGGACTTTGTGCGAAAAGTCCTAGCAGAGCATGACAAGTCGCTTGCCAGCGAACAAGAAATGACTGAGAAGGCCCGGAAGGTCGTAACAGCAGCGAAGCAGCCGGAGCTAATTGCCGCGATCCTTGACATTGCAGACTTGCCATTGATCAAGAAACACTGTCAGATTGTAGTAGAAGCTATGAAATGCCCAGGATGCGGTTCACGGCTCACGCACTATCAATGTACCGCCTCAAACAAGAAGAAGTGTCCAATGCGCGGTCAAGACATTAAATTCAAAGCTTCCAAAGCCTATGTTTCAATAGGAACGGATCCTGTCCGCTTCCGGGAAGCTTGCAAAAAGTTCCTGAAGACGCCACTCAAGAAGAGGAAGAGCAAGCGGAGACGCTAATGCACATCAATGTCAATGTGCAATCGCTAGTCGGGTGCTTGCCTTCGTCCGTTCTTTGTATTACTTTACGGCCCTGTGTTATCCGACGAAGATTCCCCCTTGGACGACAGACGAAAGGTAACAGGTCTAGGCGACCGACGAGAAGGTACCACCCCTGCAAAACGAAGGTGAGATGTGTACCGTACAGGAACGGTCATCAGTCAATGAAGACCGCTCGTTAGGCAGGCAGTATGTGGGTTCTAAACCCGAAAGCTGAGTGGTCCGATGTTGGGTAAGAGATTGCTTTGACCGAGCGTAAAACCCTGACTTGCAAACGGTCTAGCTGGCTTCGTGAATGCGAAGCGAGAGGGGTGAGGTTCGCCCCAGTCGCGTCTGCACTTGAAGCGATGGTACAGGAATCCGTGACTGACGATAATCCTGAAAGTCGATGCAGATGAGTTAGCCGAAGAGTTAACAGAACCAGGAACTTCTCACATGCTGCCTCCCTGCTCAAGTCCAAACGGAAGAGGCGACGATAATGAGTTTGCTGACGGAGGCTCCAATCGGGGGCTAAATCCCGAAACGTTTCGGGAAATGAATCGTGGGACATAGATTATTTATTGTAAAGAGATAGGGGTGAAAACGGAAGCATGAGTGCTCAACCGGAGAATCAAACAGAACTGAAGTGTAAGAACTGCGGGTACGTTTGTAATTATGGCGGAAAAGTACCCTACTGGACAAGATGCCCCCGATGCCTACGAAAGTTCAAGAATCCCGCAATGATTCAGAAAAAGCCTCTACGCGAACGCTTTCTAGAGAAAATCCAGAAGACTGAGAACTGCTGGAACTGGACAGGGGCCAAGCATAAGGACGGTTACGGTTACATATATTTGGGAGGATCATTAAGTGACGATCATAGAAGACGACTCCTTGCCCATCGCGTCGCCTATGAACTATCCGTAGGCCAAATCCCAGAGGACATGTGTGTGCTCCATCACTGCGATAATCCTAGCTGCGTGAACCCAACTCACTTATTTCTTGGCACGAATGCCGACAATAAAACGGATTCGGTGGCGAAGGGTAGACAAGCACGAGGCGAACGCCAGGGATCGGCTAAACTCACTCAGGAAGAGGTTCGGGAAATCAGAGGGTTGTATCGGCGGGGGTCACGTCTGTTTGGCAGTGTGGCACTAGGTCGACGTTATGGTGTCCATACGACTGAAATTTGGGATATAGTTCGCGGCCACGCCTGGAGGCATATCACATGACCCGCTCGACTCGGTAACTCACGGAAGTCAACCCAACCGACGAAAGCTGACTCTCATTATACTATTTAGAGTATGACGTTTACACATGGCCTGTTTACACGCTATTTTCTCTTTTGAGCGTAATGAACGCGAGGTCAACAAAGGACACAGAGACAGCCTATCCAAAATGTCCCAAATGCGGGGAAACGCTGTCTCTGCCCTCCCAGTTCTGCCCGAAATGCGGGAAGAAGATCCTAACTCCTGAAGAGAAAGATCGGAAGAGGGCTACGGTCGATGCGTACCGCATTAGTCCTCTCTACAAGAGACTCGCGGACTTTCTTGCGGATCGGATTTCACCTGAAAATAAGGCGGTTGCGCATGAGCTTGAACTGCGACTCACGCAGAAGTTCGAGAGCTACATCGCAATGTCGCTGTTGCCTAAGGAATTGAGGCCTCCCAACGGTGACGTTGACAAGGCGAGGGCTTTCGCGTTAGGTGTTCTTGACACGATTTGGAATGAGAACGCGGACCTTGCAGCTGCTATCAGAAAGCAACTAGGAATCATGGATCCCGAACTTCTCAAGAAAGCGCAGGCTATTGCGCAGCAAGGGAAGGGTGAAAAGATTTGAGGAAGAAATGGGCTTTCTCAATTCTCCTCGTTCTCTTCTCAATCTTCACAGTGGCTAGTCTAATCTCAATCCCTATTCCACAGGCCGAGCCTGCTGGTCCAACATTGACGTTGACACCGAATTATGGTGCGACTGGAGACCATGTTGATGCGATCGGTAGTGGTTTCACCGGCTCATCTGGTTGCGTTCTCACTTCATACCCGGGGATGTCTGTTACACTAGACGGATGCACTATAATCTCTGGACA
>JBAVVE010000234.1:0-13170 GCA_049697135.1 Bathyarchaeia archaeon
ATTCGGCGTCTTGGGAAGCGCATTTCAGATGGTGTATGCCCTCGCCTTTCTTGTCCAGGAATTCCTTGAAGATGCTCTCTCCCTCCAAAGGCTGGACAAGTTCTATGGAGACGTCGCCAACATATGCCATTCCTACTATGAATGAGTACTCGGCGGGTTTTCCGTGAAGAATCATATCGGTCAGATTCTCGGAACTGAATCTCCATATCTTCCAGGGGCCCACTCCAAGCTCTTCCCAGAAATGCTTCATGGACGCCATAAGATCCCTCACCACAATCGCAACTTGACTGAACTTGTCGAAGTACACAATCATCTAGTTGTCCCTCACACCTGTGCCTGACTTGTCTGCGTCCGGGATGCTACTTCTTCCTTTGTCCGTATCTTGCTCTGAAGTCTACGAGGTTCTTGATCTCTCCGTCGGAGAGTTTCTCCGACGTCCCTATGAGCTTCGCAACTAATGCAATTCGCGCTGCATCCTCCACGACAATAGCATTATTCAAGGCTTCCCTCAGGTTTGCACCTATGACGAGGATTCCATGGTTCCTCAGAAGTACGGCTTTCGAACTCCTGAACGTCTTTTCAATGATCTCGAGGTCGCTTTGGTTTTCTGAGCCAGGCATCACGTAGCGCTCGACCACCGGCACGGTTCCGCCCAACACGAAGGCTTGCTCTGTTGAGACACAGGGTATCTCTGCGTTTGCTGATGCGAATCCAGATGCAACTGGAGAGTGAGTATGGATCACCGCACCAACGTCTGGCCTGAGCTTGTGTAGGTAGCAGTGGGTTTTCGACTCAACAGATGGTCTTAGCTTTCCTTCAACTAGATTGGCTTCAAGATCCAAGACTATGAGTTCTTTGGTGTTCAGTCTTGCCTTGCTGAATCCGCTGGGGGTTATCACGATATGGTCTGCGTCGGGAATCCGTGCGCTGACAACACCGAATGTCAGCTTGACCAGGTTCTCCTCAAAGACCGTCTTCGCAGTTTCGATGACTTCTCGTTTCAAATCCTGCAATACTTTCTTATCTGACCGCGTCATAGCCGCTCACTCCTCTCTGGAACCCCAATGCGCACGCTTAGAGCGGCTTAAGAGCCTTGTCACCTTGGGATTTGAAGACTCGGTAATCCATGGTCCAAGTGACCTCAGAACGGGATTGCACGGACCTGATGAGCGCGTGACGACCCAGCAAGTGATTGACCGCGCAGAGTCTTAGGCAGCAATAATCATGAACTGGTGCGACATAGAACGCGCATAGGAGAAGACGACTGGATGAGCATTGGCGCCACCAAGCACGAGATCGAGACACCAGCCTTGCTGATTGATCTCGACATAATGGAAGCGAACATTGACAGAATGGCCAGGTACTTCAACGGAGTCAGATCGAAACTGCGAGCTCACGCCAAGACTCACAAGCCCCCCATTATCGCTCAGAAGCAGATCGAAGCGGAAGCCAAGGGCATCTGCTGCCAGAAACTCGGCGAAGCGGAGGCAATGCGAATCGTGGAATACGTGATATTCTGATCACGAACCAGGTTGTGGATCTGGAGAAGATAGAAAGGCTTGTCAGACTTGCCCGAAGTTGCAGCATCACAGTGCTCGTGGATAACCTCGGAGTAGCAAGAGCCACCTCAGAAGCCGCGAGGAGACATGGCATCAAACAGGGCGTCATGGTCGAGATTGATATCAGAGACGAGCGATGCGGTACCAGACCAGGGAAGCCCACAGTCGAATTCGTCAAGGAATTAGCCAAGCTTGAAGGACTAGAACTGCGCGGACTATTGGGATACGAAGGGCCCTTCTTCGAAATACTGGAATTTGAGAAGAGAAGGACGGCTGCTCGGGAGCTCTTGCTTGTGCTAAAGAAAACCGCGGAGATGGTAGAGTCTGCAGGTGTAGACGTTCGGGATGTAAGCGCCGGTTCGACAGGAACCTACGACATCACCGGTGAATATTCGAAGATCACCGAGGTAGAGGCCGGCTCATACGTCTTCATGGATTCCACTTATCGCAAGCTTGCAGGGCTCGGTTTTAGTTGCGCCCTCACGGTCTTGGCGACCGTCATCAGCAGACCAGTTCCAGAACGAGTCGTAGTCAACACAGGCTGGAAATGCATAACACAGGAACTGGGAATGCCGGTAGTGAAGGATGTCGAGGACACCGAAGTGCATCACCTGGCTGAAGAGCATGGACTGATCAGGGCCAATCCCGAAAGTAAGGTCGATGTTGGTGATAAGCTGGAGAAGGGGTTCGAGGCGCTGGTCAAGCCTCTGACCGAAGCTGTTAAGATCATAGCCAAAATCAGTTGGGGATCAAGGAGACGTTTCTCTTGAAATTGGGCAGCGCAGAATTCATGGAAGAAGTGTTGAAGAGAACGAATACCGATGAGAAGTATCTGAAGCTGTCGAAGGATGAGAACGAGATCTACACGCTCGTCCTTGAGGCCGAGCCCGCTAAGGGTGTCGCCCAGAACCTGACTCTCTGCTACAGGGTTGAGGATGGAAAGATTGTTGAGGTCTTCCCGACACAGAGAGAAGCCACATTCCAAATATCAGCGCCATACGGGACTTGGGTAGAGATCCTGACAGGAAGACTCGGTGCAAACAAAGCAATCATGACACGGAAACTCAAAGTCAAGGGCAACTTCATGAAGCTCATGAAGTATTCCGAGAGCGTACTTCGCTGGGTCGAGATTCTCAAGACAATTCCGACAGAATTCGAAGGACAGTACTCTGAATTCAACATCAAAGGTTCTTGATCAGGAGAGGCTGATTGCCAATGGATGCCAAGCCCGGATGTGGCCACTGAAATCGGGATAGTTATTTTGTTGCTGACGCTCGGCCCCGTGGTGATCTGGTATGTCTGGACCAGAAGGAGATCTCTACTCTAGGCAATTCCTTGCATGAAGGAATACTCGGTGGGCCGGCGAGCCTTTTGACCTATCTACGATAGTCACTCGATCTGGTCTATGGGTTCCCGTAGTCGGTCTACCAGTATCCGAAGACTGGTGTCGGAGCCCATTGCATCGGATAGTACTGTGCATAGGTTTGGGGAACTGCTACTGGGTAGTACGGTTGGTAGTACGGTTGGTAGCATGGTTGGTAGTACAAGGGCTGGAAGTACGGTGACCAGTATGGACGATAGTTCCATGGGTAGGAGAGTGCTGCGCCCGCTATGCCTCCGATCGCACCACCAGCTAGACCTCCGAGTGCTGCTCCTGTCCAACCGCCGAGAGCCCATCCTCCAAATCCGCCGAGGGCTGCGCCACCTAGCGCTCCTAAGACTGCAAGAGCCATTGAAATCACACCTAACAGCGGCCATTTCCTGAGTTGTAAAGGATTCGGTTTGCGTTTATTGATACAGTGCAATTTGGGCTCAGGGATGGGTTTCGAGTAGGCATTGCCGGGACAATCAAGGCTGGATCTATGAAGACACGCCCGCTCCTTCTAGTCGTAGTACTCGAGACCTAGATGTGTGATCAGTTCTTCTCCGCGCAGATAGCGTAGCGTGTTCTTCAGCTTGATCAGCTGGATGAAGAGGTCGTGCTCTGGATACAGCCCTGGCGCGGTCATTGGGCTCTTGAAGTAGAAGCTAAGCCATTCCTGGATTCCCTTCATGCCGCTTCTCTGAGCAAGATCCAAGAAGAGTGCCACGTCTAGAACAACTGGAGCAGCGAGTATCGAGTCTCTGCAGAGGAAGTTGATCTTGATCTGCATTGGATAGCCGAGCCACCCGAAGATGTCTATATTGTCCCAACCTTCCTTGTTGTCGCCCCTCGGCGGATAGTAGTCGATTCTGACCTGATGCCTGATGTTGCCATACAAGTCGGGATACAGATCAGGCTGAAGTATGTACTGCAGAACGCCCAACTTTGATTCCGCCTTCGTCCTGAAACTCTCAGGATCATCCAAGACCTCCCCGTCTCGGTTACCGAGGATGTTTGTTGAGTACCAGCCGCGGACACCGAGCATCCTTGCCTTGAATCCGGGAGCGAGGATCGTCTTCATGAGTGTCTGGCCGGTTTTCAGATCTTTCCCCGCAACGGGGAGTTTGTTCGTCTTGGCCAGTTCCACGAGAGCGGGAATGTCAACGCTGAGATTGGGAGCAGCATTAGCGAAGGAAACACCAGCCACGAGAGCGGCATATGCATAGATCATTGATGGAGCAATCTCTGGCGAGTTGTCTTCGAGCGCCTTCTCGAAGGCCTTGATGTTCTCATGCTCGGGCTTGAGGACTGTGTGAGCCTCTGTCGAGCCACACCAGATCATCACGAGCCTTGAAGCTCCTGTCCTTGCCTTGAAATCCTTGATATCGGCGACGAGCTGGTCGGCAAGATCCCTCTTGTTGCGACCAACTTTCACATGAGTTCCTGTGAGACGTTTCACCCACTTTTGCTCAAAGGCACCCTTCATCGGTTTGATTGCACGAAGAGGTGTCTCCAAACTCTTGAGCAACGTTTGGTCAAGAACTGCGGCCTTCGATGCTGCGACGAATGCATCATCCGGGAAGATGTCCCAAGCACCGAAGACCAAGTCTTTCATGTCGGCGAGAGGAACGAAGTCCTTGATGAGTGGAGTCCGTTTCTCCGTGCGCTTTCCGAGTCTTATGGTTGCCATCTGAGTTAGACTGCCGATGGGTTTTGCTAGCCCAAGCTTCGTAGCCTCTACGCCAGCAATCAATGTTGTACTGACTGCTCCGAGGCCGACGAGCATGACGCCTAGCTTGCCTGTTGGCTCGCTGATCTCTACGCCTTTTCCCAACTCACAGCACCAGTGATGCTGAAGCGAACCGATCTGACATGTAATTCACCTTTGCGGTATTGACGAGCTCATTGTGTCCGGGACTGCTGCCAAACGCTCATAGCGGTAAGTAGAATTAACTGCCTCTCGTGAGTCGAATGCTCGCTAGCAGGTCAGATGAAAGCCTGCCAGCACGCGCTTGGATTTTGATAGGTCGTTGAAGAGTTGGGAGGCTTTCTCCGTTCTCTCAACCAGCAACTCGATGCCTCTCTCTTCGAGATGCGATCTGGTTTCTCTTGGTATGTTCATCATCCCGAAGTATCCGGTGCCGATTATCACAACTTCTGGTTGAAGGCGATCTAGAGCATCTTTGATGTCTGAGACGCCTAGTGAGTGGCCTTCCTTGCGCCACCAGTTGGATTTGATCTCCTCGCCGATGATCAATAGATCGTTCGAGTAGGCGGCCCCATCTATGATAATGCGTCCAAAACTGTAGGATTCAATCAAGCCGTCAGCCTACCCGGCCCAAGATCGGGTTTTCCAGATATGAGTCGATGTGATTGCCTATACAACCAATGGCTCAACCGCAACCTTTCTTCGTTTGCGTTTCACGGATTCGACAATGGACCGGAACTCTGACTCGCTGAGCGCCGCGATGCCTACATCGCAGTATCGGCCCGTTTTTCGCTCAATTTCGCGATCAAGCTCTTCGCGCTCTTCATGCGTGGTCTCGATGCCCAGTCTGCGCAACCACTGTCTGACTTTGATACTCATCGAAGAGAATCCTCTTTTACTAAGTTCGGTTTCCCCATCATGCGTGACTGCTGTAGAGGGATCAATACGGCAGATGTAAAGGCTCCGAGAGCGAGCCTGACACCCGTTCCAGAGAGGTAATATTGGACCTCGCTCTCTTGCGGAGAGACCACACATGGTCTTCGGCAGGGGAAAGAAACAGCGCAAGGAAAAGGGCGAAGACAAGTCGACAGGCGAGAAGGAACTTATCGTCACCGAAAGTGCAGAAGAGTTAGCAGCAAAGGCCCCTCCCAAGAAGAAGGATTTCGAGCTGGTGGCGCTGTACGGATTTTCAGCGAAGATACCGAATGATGCGCGCCTTGAATTCAATCCCAAGTCTAGGAGAGAGAAAGGGGACTTGGTTTTTCACCTTCAAGAAGGCTACAAGATCTTCCTATCATGGGGAAAGCTTGAGGACGCCAGAAAACGCTACAAGACGGCGGCTGAGCAAGCCTCTGACAGCGTTAAGCGTTCCCTCAAGAGCTCGTTTGCGAAGCTGGAAGGAGAACCCCACACTGAGAACTTGAAGATACAAGATCACGACGCTGTGTACACTCGCGCGAGAATGTTGCTTGAACGAGGAGGTTTCCCTATGGGTAGTCGCCGCGTCACTCAGGACGCGCTCGCTCTGCATCTGCACTGTGAGGATACAGGCAGGTACTATGTGATCTACGCTTTCACACGCCCAGAAGTCTCGGAAGATGTGCAGAGGAACTTCGAGCCGATTATGTCATCCTTGAAATGCCACTCCTCTTCCGCAAGGCTGCGGAGATCTTCTCAACGTCAGATCGCAGGGCCAGAGCTTGATGAGAGAGCAGAGTCTGTCTCGGCAGGCACGAAACGCGTCTGGAGAAAAGCTTGGGCGAGACTCCAGCAGACTATAGCGCGATGAGGCCGAAGGTCTACGTTACTCGTCTCATTCCTGAAGAGGCGCTGAAGAAACTAGCGGAGAATGTTGACTACCACATCTGGGAGGGCGAACTCCCTATTCCACGTGATGTGCTGCTCCGAGAAGTCGCCCCCGTGGATGCACTTCTTTCGCTCCTGACAGACAAGGTAGATGGCCCGATAATGGATGCTGCACCCAAACTGCGAGTCATTAGCAACATGGCAGTGAGATTCGACAACATAGACGCGCGCGAGGCGACCAAGCGGAGGATTATGGTCTGTAACACGCCGGGAGTGCTGACGGAGACAACGGCTGATTTTGCATTTGCACTATTGCTCGCCGCCGCCCGACGAGTTGTTGAAGGCGACCGAGTAGTCAGAGCGGGAAAATGGAAGACTTGGGGCCCGATGATCCTCCTTGGTCAAGACATGCACCATGCAACTCTGGGCATAATCGGACTCGGCAGGATAGGAGCCGAAGTGGCGAAACGAGCGAAAGGATTCGACATGAGAATCATCTACTACGATACCACAAGACGACCTGATATGGAGAAGAAACTTGGAGTGGAGTTCAGAGAACTCGAGAACCTGCTTGCTGAGTCAGATTTCGTCACAGTTCATTGCCCACTGGTACGAGAGACACATCATCTGATCGGCGATGAACAGTTCAAGATCATGAAGAAGACAGCAATTCTTGTCAATACGGCGCGAGGGCAGATCGTGGATCCGAGGGCTCTCTACAGTGCACTTCGTGACCGACAGATTGCATATGCGGCTCTTGACGTGACGGAACCTGAACCGCTCCCGATGAATGATCCGCTCTTGACACTCGACAATATTGTGATCACTCCTCACATCGCGAGCGCCTCAGTGGCAACGCGCACGAAGATGGCCATGATGGCTGTCGATAACCTGCTCGCAGGAATCAAGGGCGAGAGACCACCTTACATTGTCAACCCAGAAGTGCTGACATAGCTCGACAGAGCAAGCATTCACTGCAGGAACCGAGCGGCTGCGACTCAGGAAGCTGGAATTTCGTCGCGAAACTCCCAGCTGGGAAGACAGGCGATGGGGAAGTGCGCGGGAAGTGAGCTTGACGTCACTGTGTCGCATACGGAACATTGATATACCTTGAGTACTCCGGCAATGTGCATGAACTGGGCACAACTCATCACTGACAACCCCTTCCTCATTCTGTCCATAATCTCTGGAGCAGTAGCCGCGACAATCCTCCTGCACAGCATTATGCGCTCGAAACTGCAGAACGCTCCGCATCCCAACTCTGCATTGCCCAGCGTGATTGGCGGCGGACTCGGGAACAGCGGGCATCGACCGAGTGTGCTTGACAGAATCACTCTGCTCAATAGGAATCTGATACAATGCCCCAGATGCTTCACGATGGACTATGCAGGTGCGCGATTCTGCACTCGGTGTGGGATGCCGATGCAACAGAACCTCGAGCTGCCAAGAAACGGCATACAAGACATCGAAGTTCGACATCTAGCACAAGATGGATCAAACCAGATGTTTGGACTTTCAATGAGGCTCGATCCCAAGACTCGAATCGGCGTCATCATCGGCATACAGAACCAAGAGTTGCCAGAACAAGTCCACGAAACCCAAGATTGAGGGCTATGGTTCAGGCTCACGCGCTCTACCGGCGCCGGACAAAGGTGACAATGAAGGACTTCGAACAGATCCGGCGGGTATCGAAGTTCATGAACCTAGACTTCCTCCCGATCTAGTTACCATGAAATCATTGTACTCACCCTCTGGACAAGAGAGGGGACAACAAACTGGGAATCTCTTATCCCCCCACGTCTTTCCTTGTCTCTCTCGTGATGCGCAAACACATAGACGTAGAGACAAGGCATCTACGTCGCCTGGCATCACTTCACACGGGTGTCCGAATCTGAACTCTCACAGTAGGGGTTTTTCGTCGTCGGGTCACTTGGCGCGGGCGTCCAGATTTGAACCCTCATGAGGAAGGGGGAGAGATTCATCGTGCGCCAAGGTGGGTGCCGTCGCTATCCATAGCGCCAGAATCGGTATTTGAACTCGCAATCTCGCTGCTACTGCGAGAGCGTCTTCTTGACTTCTGCTTTGGCTAGGTCTTCAAGGATGGTTATGATTCCTGAGTGGTCGTATTCGCCGCGGCCTAAAGTCTTCATTGCACCCATCATTTCATGGATGAGACCGGTAACAGGAAGAGGCGCACCACATTCGAATCCAGCCGTGAGAGCGATTTCTAGGTCCTTGTAGTGTAGCTTCGTCTTGAAACCGGGTTTGAAGTCTCTCTTCAACATGAGTGGTCCCCGCACATCGAGGACACGCATTGCATATCCGCCAGCAATCACCTTGAGCACAATCTCTGGATCAACTCCGGCCTTCGCGCCAAGTAAGAGCGCTTCACTCGCGGATTCCAGGACGCCTGCGACGAGAACTTGGTTGCATGCCTTCACTACCTGTCCGGACCCGACCCCGCCGCAATACACAATGTTCTTCCCTAGTGCTTGGAAGATCGGAAGAGAATCGTCGAAGACCTCCTTAGCTCCACCAACCATTATTGTGAGCGATCCCTCAACCGCGCCTTTCTCTCCCCCGCTGACGGGTGCGTCAAGAGTTCGAACTCCTCTTGCCATCGCGACTTGGGCGAGCTTCTTTGTGGTGACTGGAGAGATGGTGCTCATGTCGACGTATGTCGATCCGGTCTTGATCCCTTCGAAGATTCCGCCGAGACCGAGTGTGGCGTTCTCCACATCGGGTGAGTCTGGGAGCATGGTGATGACCAAGTCTGCCTTCTCCGCAACTTCCTTACATGTACCCACGACCTTTGCGCCCAATTGTTCCAGTTCCTTGGAACGTCCTCTCCTGCACACCGTTAACTCGTGGCCTTCCTTGATGAGGTTCTTCGACATGGGCGTACCCATGATTCCGAGACCGATGAAACCGATCTTCCGACCCATCTCAAGATCCTGCGAAACGCGGGATTGCGTTCAATTGCAGGTTCCTTAAGCCTAGCGGACGCATGCTGACACTACCAGGGAATGAGAATGGATCACGTCTCATTGACAGCTCAAGGCGTTGACGAATCACTCATCTATGCATGCGGAATCGAGAAGGTGGGAAACCTCGTTGGTGATGAACAGGTCGCGACGGACTCCACAATCGGCACAGAGGCAGAGGACTTCACATCCAAGATTGAGAGGCTGGTCAAGATGGAATCCAACCACATCTCTCCAGAACACAAGCCCAGACGAGAGAACCTTGATCGAGTTGTGCGAGGAACAGATCCTGTCATACGTTCTAGACACGTGAGAACGTGACGCAGAGCTCAACAGGCATGAGTTCAAACAGCCCAGTGAGCAGCCATGGCTGACCCTTCACTCACTTCAATGTCTCGAAGGCGCTTGTCGCAGATGCCAAGTACTCATTCAAATCGGCCTTGCTGTGCCGTAGCGAGAAGAGATGCACAGGATCTAAAGCTAATATTGATATGGCCTCAACTGTCTGAAGCCTGAAAGGGAGTACTGCTGAGATGAGTTCAAAGTCTGACGTCATCGAGAACCTGAGGAAAGCCGTACTTGACTTGGACGCCGACAGAGTGCGAGCCGCCGCTGAGGACGCGGTGAAGCTGGGGGTTGATCCGATCCAAGCGATCGATGATGGTCTGGCGAGAGGTGTTCGAACCATCGGAGATAGATTCGCGGCGGGGGAAGCTTTCCTTACAGAGCTTGTCATGGCGGGCGAAGCCATGAAGGCGGGAGTAGAGGTTCTCAGACCAATCATCCTCCAACGCAAGCTGCAACGGAAGAGCGCAGGCGTCGTTGTCATCGGGACAGTCCGTGGAGACATCCATGACATAGGAAAGAACATTGTTGCAGTAATGCTGGAGTCAGCCGACTTCGAAGTCAACGACCTCGGTGCGGACGTACCACCTGAGAAGTTTGTGGACAAGACAAAGGAGTCGAAGGCGCAGATAGTCGCAATGTCTGCACTCCTCACTGTTACGACTCCGGAACAGAAGAACACAATCGATGCGATTTCGAAAGCAGGCATTCGCAAGAACGTAAAAGTGGCCGTCGGTGGAGCAGCTGTGACTCCCGAATGGGCCCGCGAGATTGGAGCGGAAGGTTACAGCGACAATGCTGTCGATGCAGTTGAGCTCTTCAAGAAGCTAGTACGATCGTGATCGAGTGCGATACTCCCGCAGAAATGAGCTCCCGAGTCCGGCAATCATAGAGCGCAGAGAAGCTTCACCTCGAGAATCGACGCATAGAATAGCGATCCAGGTACTACTGCTCCAGCAACCGCCATGAATAGAATGAAGAAACCCTTTAGCGAGCAATGAGTGGCAAATCATAACATAAGAGATGTCTACAGAAACAAGGGAACTCCGGTCGTTCTGACTAGCGAGGCATTGCACTCCGGGCAATTCGGAATCTATCGAATGAACACCCAGAATCCGACAAAGTTGTTAACTGGGGGTATGGCCGCAGCTGGGCTAGAGTCTCCAGATGCCGAATTCCCCGACTGTCTGGGATGTTTCCACAGGATTGTACCATCGCTTCTTGGCGCCGACGATCGACCGAATCTTCCAACTCGAAGTCTTAGGCTCACTCTCGATTACCTGCAAGAGCTTGTCGATCTTTGACGTTATGTCGTGCTTCTCCGCCTCCTGGAGCGCAGACAGGTCTTTGGGAGTATTCCGTAGGCCCTTCAGGTTTGTCGTGACCGTGTACCAGAATCCCCAATCTTTCGCGAGACGACCCGCGATATACCTTGCGTCGATCGCTTCAGGCGCTTGTCCTTCACTCAACGCATGAGCCCGTAGAAGAAGCAACGCATCTTTTACGTCCTTCTCGCTGAACGAGACTATCTGTAGCTTCATCAAGAGAAGGTCTGTCAAGCATATTGTTGGAGAATCCAGTTCGAGCCTGCCTCTGAAATCGATCGGATGGTTAGCGGCAAGGAGTCTGTCGAAGAAGACGTCGGCATAGAACCATCCGTCCGGGTGGAAGTATATGTGGCGTTGCGTCGCTGCGGAAGATAGAGTAGTCCTTCTCTTGCGGTAGCCATTAGATTCGAAGAACTTGCGCACGGCGTCTCGGAGCTTTGCGTATGACATGAAGTCTAGATCGGTGTACTCCTGTTCACCCGGCCCCAGTCTGCTCAGCCTCTTGGCGAGGTCAGAGAAGTTCTCACTGTGAACACGAATCGCGACGCCGCCGATCAATCTGAGCGGTACCTTAGCCTTCGACGCTTCGTCCACAATCTTACGCCCTTCGTTGAGAAAGGCTTCAGTAGGGACGACCCCGCCCCACTCCTCGGGCATCTTTATGATTCTCTCTTCAGTCAAGGCTCGTCAGCGGAAAGTTGGCTGGCCACGCACCTTAAAGCCTTGCGCGGACACTCAGGCCTACTCTTCTTCAAGAAGTTCTAGGCTGACCCTGACTCTCTTCCCTATCGATAGCTTTGAGGCTTGGTCTGCCGGAATAAGCCACTCCTCGACGTTGGGTCTTGATGGGCCAGAAAACCCAGGTCCCATTATGAGAGCACTTGGAATCGCTGTGCGGAGCTGCCTAGCAATGTTGTCGGTCATCTGCTGGGTCATTCTCTCCTGTTCTGACTGTGGAAATGGCTTCACTCGTTGTTCAAGCGTTTCCTCATCGAGTCTAACTTGAACGCGAACCTTCACAGGATCTTCGCTTTGCATGATTCCGACGATTGTGCCGGTTTTCTGAACCTCCATGTTAGAGTGCCTTCTCCGTCATGATGCAGGGACTCCGATATGACCTGTTCGCTTGTTATGTGAGCTCGATAGGCTGATCTTTGCCCGGCGGCGGGCAATCTAATCGAGCAACCCTTGTTTCGAACTGAGGATGAGGATGCCCAGCAGATGTGCTGTACTATTCCACATGGACTCTGAAGAGATCTATGTCGGGTCCTAGCTGATCTAGGAAGTCCCTAGTGGCCCGGTTTACGTCTCTTGATTGGGTAATGTATCGTCCGACGATTATGATGTCTGCTTGCGCCTCTAGGGCGGTCTTGAGGTTGCTTGGTTCTATCCCTCCAGCAACTGCAACGAGCAGTTTTGCTTCCTTGGAAGCTTTCTTGATTTCGCTGATCATGCTCCACCTTGCTCCTTTGCCTTTCTCCGCATCAATTCCTCTATGGATGATCACGACATCCGGGGGCTGTTTGTAGCTTTTGAGTATCTTCAGTGGATCTGAGACATCCATCATGTCGACGATCGAGTATATGCTGAGTCTCTTTGCTTCGTAGATGAACTTGTCTACTGTCTCCTTGGATGCTAGTCCGGAAGCAACTACCGCATCTGCAGTCTCTTCGAAGGATACGTCAACCTCCACTTGCCCGACATCGAGGGTCTTTAGGTCCGCTATTATGAACGAGTCTTTCGCGGCTGCTCTGAGCTCGTGAATGACTCCTGTGCCGTATTTCTTGATGAGTGGGGTACCAGCTTCGATTATGATCCTGTCGCTCGCGGGCAGTTGCTTGAGGACCTCTTTTGCCTTCTCGATGTCTGTTATGTCGAGTGCGATTTGGAGGTAGGGTGGGTTCCAGAGGCGAGGGACTCTGAATCCCATTATCGGGTGTGTCGCCCTGTCTTTCTCATACATCACTTTCTCGAGGCTTGGGTAGTTCGTCATCGCTCTTCTCAGGGCAAGTTTCGTTGCGCCATAGTTGTAGTGATAGATCTTGCGATAGTCGCGGGCGTCAGGGTGAATGAAGAC
>JBAVVE010000235.1:0-4919 GCA_049697135.1 Bathyarchaeia archaeon
CTTTTCTGTTCTTCTTCCACATCTCCGTGAGGGGTGTCAGCGATTATTTTTTCGAAGTGTCGTCCAAGGTCTAGATCAGATAGCGGCAGTGAAGAGTTTTCCCGAAAAGCTTGTAGGTATGCATCTCGACCCTTGAACGGTGACAGAAATGCAGGTATTGAACCGATTGGAATGACTTGGCTACTCTTATTGAAGGTAACTGGTTTGTTTCTCGCTGCGAGTTCTGTGAGAATCCGGAATCGTTTCCCACCGTTTACGATGCCGTATCCTTCATCGTCTTTGGCAAGCTCTATGGCATCGTCAAGCCCATGATTAGGTATGTCCTTGCGCAGCCATGCAAAATGCGTCTTGTAAGTCTCGTCTGGTGTCTGTTCGATGTTGTAGCGTTCATGAACTTCCGAGAGCCTTGGGTAAAAGATTACTTGCTCGATTTTTTCACTCAATTCATTTCACTCCTGAAGGAGGCTGTGGGGGTTGCTTGCTCGATCCCGGGCTCACTGCTTCACCTGCTGCTGGATAGGCGCCGATCGGCTGAAGGCGCAAATCAATGAGAAGTGCATCCAATGCGGTGACTATGTCCTTTCGAGGACGAACTTCCATACGCCGCAAGATCTTCTCGCAATGCGCGACGAGCAAATTTAGGCGGTCCTTCCCAAGATGGAGCACACGGTCGTTATGCCTCCACAGTTCGTCTCTAGCGATTATTGCGTTAGGATGCTCTTGGCCTCTCACACTGCTCTTGACTATGGCATTCAAGACACGCTCATTCTCCGTTAGCTCCCTCCGTTCCTCTCTATCTGTAAGATCGAAAGAACCACCATGAGCTGCTTGACGAATGCCATGCAACACTTCTCTCATCGTAGTTGGTGCAGATCCAACCCGCTCGTGCGTGAAGCTACATGTCGGTTTACGGCCATACTCTGTCTCCCCAGGATCCTCATCGATGTTGGATTGCGCCACCGAGCCTTCGTTCGCACAACCGACTGTTCTGCAAACGACCTCTTGCACATCAGGCATGTTGCCATCAATGTTTGGTTCAAGTGGGTTATGGCACAGTAGACAGTAACCATACATCCAAGGCGCCGGAAGGATCCAACCAACCCGCTTGCACGCCGCGTTCACACAGAGAACATGCTGGATAGACGGAAGCTTCTGCTGCAACGCATAGCCGATCGCTAACACTAATTCTTCTTTGCAAGACTCGCAGCCACCATAGCGACCATACATCGCTTGCTCCTGCTGAATCACCGTTTCCATTTTACCTACCTCCTCTATTGTTCCAGATTTTCTTCTATGGTAGGCACAGGCTCAAGCGCACGCGGATGGTTCACCCCCCACGCAGCGAAGAGTTGAAGGCCTGCCAACTATTCTTCTTTAGCTTGCATCAAGATTCCCCAGGAAACCCACCCCATTTATGGGTGGGAGGAGTTGGAGCGGCTCCTGTCTGCTGAACACGTGCTGGTTGAATAGTCTGGCGCATTCGTCTGGGTTAGCTGTTTGTGTGAAACGTTTGTTCTTCAGCGTGAAGGAATGCAGTGAGATTTCGTGCTCGTCCATGTGTCCTCCGACTCTTGCAAGCCCACCGTGCCACGATACCACATCTCCCTTCCTGAATGGTGGGATGCTCCATGAGCCACCGTACCTTCTGCGAACTCCACCCGCATCGGGTTGAAGTCTCTGGAGTTGGCGTCGAACATAATCGAAGCCGCAATACGGACGCTTCAGGAAGAACTTTTGAGTCCCAAGATGCCTCGCTTCTTGATAACATGGCGAATAACGAGCCCTAAGATTAGGGACAAAGCGGCAAGGAGAATCCCCGCAAGTGTAATTGATTCAACTGTTAGAATTGCCTTGAAGAGCGCTAAGTCTTCTGGGCTAAGCGATTGTAACCGTGGATCTCCCACAAGTGTCATGCACCAGTCCACATATATGGGTCGAAAAGGACTGCCATCGAGGTGAATAGTTGAACATTCGAGCTCCAGTCCAGCATAATGGTGCTGCCCATAATGATGAGCGCTGTACGCCAACGTCCCACATGGAATGTGCTTGCCAAGAATGCAACAACGACTAGGCACACACCGCCCACCGCTAGGGAAACCGAAGCGTTCTTCCTCAATGTCTTTCTCTGACAAGATCTTCGATGTTGATCGTTAGAATCTTTGACTTGGGAAAATGCTTCTTGAGGGACTGAAGATTGAGGATGAGTTTCCATCCCACTCTTACGTGGTCCGGCTTATCTCGCGGGTTCCGTATGTAGATGATCGCCCCTGTCCTGTGACTATTCCAACCCGCTTGCATTTCACAAGGCACTGGAACGGAGAAATCCTCAAGACGCAAAAGCGGCTGTGTGATTGTAGCTCTTGTTCGCATCTTCATTGATTGTTTTCCACTTGAGAGCCAATGACTCTCTATCGCCCTCTTCCAATGATTAAGACGGACCTTCTTGCCTCGAATCAAGCCGTTAACCGACGAACGCTTAGAACACATTGCAGAAATTCCTGTTAACAAGACATTCGTCGGCGTTAGACTACTCAGTTGGAAAAATGTCCGCTACTTGGAGCGGGGGATTCTGAGGGCGAGCGCCGAAAATACTCTGCGCAATGTCACTATCAGGAACCCTATCAACTACTTGACCGTTTGTGATTCTTGCGCAGTGTCGACAATAGCAAGAGTCATCCTGTCCAACACACGCTACAGGAGCCATAGCCGGACGAGAGTTCACGAGACCGCACTCGCTGCATCGCATTGACAGAGTGACACAAGGCATGAAAGGTCAGAAAGGAAAATTATGTGAAAAATTATGTGGAGCTCGGCTGCCTGGACACAACCGAGCCCCCACGGGTTGCTCGTGGCGTACTACTGGTCGTTCCTACAATAGGAAAATTATGTGGAACTGAGCCAACCGAGCCACAGGTTGCTCGGTGCTGCTCGTTCCTACAATAGTCAGCTACCAACGATTGAAATCGTTGGCTTGCAACTTGGAGGCGGGATTGTTGCCAACTAGCCTCTTCATCTTGCCTGACGGGCACGCTGACTGGTGCCCCAGTCGGAAGAGTCTGATCCTTCGCCATTGGGTAGGTAGCGAGTTGGATCGCCTTCCGACAGATGTTCACGCTTGCGACACGATCCGCATTCGCTTCGAAGTGGCAGCGTACGCACCTGAAGTTTCGCCAGTTCCTGCGGTTTTGGCGGCTGATGTGTCCGCATCTGGGGCATGTCTGACTCGTGTACTTGGCTGGAATCTGCATTACGGGTATGCCGAGCTGGGTGGACTTGTGTGTGAGAGCATGGCGGAAGAAGCCGTAGGGTATCCTGTTCGTCTTTCTTCGACTCTTACGACTCATCTGTCCTTTGCGCCGTCGGAGTTTGTAGAGCCGCTCAATGGCGATTGTTGCGTTGTGTGCTCTAGCGAGGTCGGTCAACTGTTTGGCGAGGAGCCAAGTGTTTGTGCGAACGTAGCTTCGTTGTCGTCCACTGAGCCGCTTGAGTTTGAGCCCTGCTTTTCCTCTATGTCCATCCTTGTCTCTGTGTTCTTGCAGTTTGGCGCGGCGGTTTTCGTATTGGATTTGTCGCAGCGCAATCGTTCTCCCAAGGTAGAGTTGCTTCAGAATCCTGCCAGCCCCCTGGGTCATCACGGTGACTCCAATGCCATTGGAGTTCTGGTCCACGCCGACCACGTTCTCCGTGATTCGTGGAGCTGGCGGAGTCTTCTTGAGCAACACGAGGAAACGGTAGCGACATGTCATCAAGATGCTTGTGGCAACCCAACCATCACCCATGTGTTTCAGCAACCGTCTGTGAGCTCCATCTTGCTGGATGGGCAAACCGAGACGCTCATGGTTTCCTCGCACACTGAGGATGGGGTGTCCACGTTTAGTCGTCTTCCAACTGAAGAGCCGTTTGTCAAATCGTATTGTTGGATGCTCGATCTTCGAAGCGACCTTGCGTCGTTGCCAAGCGTACCGTTGAGCTTCCTCGACAAGTTGGCTGGCTACGCGGTTGGCCTTGTTCTTCGCGTAGAGGAGATGGTGGAGTTGAGTGTAGCCGTTGGGATGCTCACGTTTAACCGCGTCAAATGTGGTTGCTGCAATGGTCTTGAAGACGCTGTACGTGTCCTGGAGTTTGTGGTGCTTGCTGACCGTGAGCGGCAGAACGTTGAGTTGTAGTATCTTCTCCGTCGCTACCTACTCAGAGGAAAAATGCTTACTGTCGTCGCCCTCGACTGTGATTCCAATTCCATCCATCTTGACGCTAAAACGATAGTCAAGATCAGTCATGTGGTGTAAACTGCTGACTCATCTTGCGAGTTTCTCTTTGAAACGGAGAACCTGGTGTCCACGTCTCCCTTGGCCCAGCTCAAGGCTGCCGTCCCGTTCAAGCAACTGTTTGAGCCAACGCCGAGCCGTGACAGGACTCACATCGAAGACATGCGATACACTGTAGATAGCCTCATGTGTAGTCACAGGATCAGCAACCAAATCTCGTGAAAGAATCCGCCGATAAATCTCATTCACCCACAAAGGACGCCTCTCCCGAGTAACACGCATCTCAGGCGACTCATCCTCAACACCCAAAGCCCGATCCACACGAACCGCCACATCCACAGCAGGCTCGCTTGGTTCGCTCACACACACATCAGAGCGAGTGTTGGTGGTCATTTTACGATTTATTGGACTCACCTTCATGGCTTGCTTGATTTCATTCAATTGTGGCTTCGGTGCGCTCTTTTCTTTCTCTCTCAGTGTAGGGGTGGATGATTGGTCACTCTCCAAGAAATTGGAGAGCTCTGTCTGACTCCGCATGGCCTTGTCAACCGCATCTATTAGAGGCGGCCGCCTTGGAATCGTGCTGTGCAACCGGGCTTTCCCTCGGATGAGTTCCCAATTCCTCTTCTGGTTGCACGACTTGCAGGCTAGGCA
>JBAVVE010000236.1:0-2661 GCA_049697135.1 Bathyarchaeia archaeon
CAGTTTTATTGGCTCGCGCCCAATCATGATATTTTCCGAGACGGTCAGGTTTGGGCAAAGATTTACTTCCTGGTAGACGGTACTGATGCCCAGTTCCTGGGCGTGATGAGGCGATCTGATCGCGACTTCCTTCCCATCGAACACGATTGTGCCTTGATCATGGCGCTCAATGCCGGTCAGCACCTTGATCAAGGTGGATTTACCCGCGCCGTTTTCGCCTACCAGCGCGTGGATCTCACCCCGTTTGAGATGTAAGTCTACATTTTTGAGGGCTTGCACGCCGGGGAAAGTTTTGCAAATGCCTTTCATCATTACAATATCATTCGTTTCTGTCATAACACAACTCCATTCTTGTTTACAGATTTCAACGACATCCCCTCAATGGTCCCTCCTGCAGAAAAAGGTTTCCATATTAGAATTGATGTCCTATCTAGAAAAAATGAAAAGCGGAGTTTACGCCGCTTCTCATTTTATTCCATAATTTTTCCAGTGACTCCAGGGAAGTCACGGCAATATAGATCTAATACGTGCGGGTCGGTAAAATAGTTTCCGCATCCTTCTGGTAGAAGATGCCTTCATTCGAGGGCACCCACTTGGGCAGGGATCCGCCATTTAGGGCCTTTAGGGCGGCTTCGTAGACTTGCGGGGCGAGCAGGGGGTTGCACTCGACAACCGTATTGATCTCGCCGGCAATCATACCCTTGAAAGCACCAGCCGTGGCATCGACGGTGAGGATCTTGATGTCGACGCCGGGTTCAAGACCAGCTTCCTTGATCGCCAGGGCTGCGCCAAGCCCCATTTCATCGTTCTGAGCGAAGACGCCCTGGATGTCGGTGCTCTTCTTCAAAAAGGCGGCCATTACGTCCTTGCCTTCTGTAGCACTCCAGTTGGCGGTCTGGCTTTCGGTGATGACAATACCGCTGTCTTCTATAGCTTCACGGAAGCCAACACCGCGGTCTTTAGCAGCTGAGGAACCGACGTTCCCAACCAACTCGACCACGTTTTTCTTTTCGCTGCCTTCAAGAAGCTTGATCATTTCCCTACCGGATTTACGTCCTTCCTCCGTAAAGTCGGAACCGATGTAGGTGGCATATAGGTCTTCAGAGGCATCGATGCGGCGATCCTCCAGGACAACGATTTTGCCGGCCGCTTTAGCTTCCTTCAACACGTCGTCCCAACCGGTGGTTTCGAGCGCAGCGAGAATAATGACATTCACTGCAGGATCAGCGATGAAATTACGGAAAGCCGAAACCTGATTCTCGAGCTTGTTCTGTGCATCATAGAAATTCAACTTGATGTCCAACTGTTGAGCAGTCTCCTTGAAAGAGGCTGTGTTAGCAGCGCGCCAACCGCCTTCAGAACCAGTCTGGATAAAACCAACGACCATATCTTTGTAAGTACAGCTTGGCGAACATTCAGCAAATACTGTGAAGGTATTCACTACAGCAATTATAACTAATATAACTAACATAATCATAATTTTTTGAGTGTTTTTCATAAACATAATTTTTTCTCCTTTTTAATATTTCTTAATAATTTTTTAACAATAACCTCACTCTAGCAACCTCAATACAAAGTGCTGCCAAGAATCATTATTCTTTTTTCACCTCCTTTATTAGTAAGGGTTAGTATCCCCCTACTTATTCTTTTATCCCCCAACTAAAATACCCGGCCTGCTTATCTTTTCTCCATGATACTTTACTTCAACCTTAGGCCATTCCGGATCTAAAGTATTTCCCAATCCTTCAGAACTTTGAAGATTGGTTTTTGTAAGTTGGTAAACAACATTATAACTTATACGGACAACCGTACAACTATTATATATTTTATCAATCGTGTTTGTCAATTTATTTTTGAGAGGAGATATTCGGGAGGTACAAAAAGTCCTAACTTAATCGGTAAAAAAACGGTGTATCGTAACCTGGTGGTATGTTCTATCCGGATACAGGATGGGAGAGGAAAACTCAGGTTCATTAACTGAATTAGGGAAAAATCCAGTTTCCAAGCAGAGGCCACCGTGTTTCTGAAATAGCGCTCCACCTGCACCTCTAATATTATCAAGAAAGTTCCCGGAATAAAATTGAATACCTGGTGTGGTTGTTAAAATTTCCATAGTGCGACCGCTTTCCGGTTCATAAAGTTTTGCCGCCAAGCTGAGCTCTTGATTTGAGGATTCGATAACAAAACAGTGGTCATAACCGCCTGCAGTATTATTAATGTCTTTTCCAATTAATTTCGGCTTAGTAAAATCCATAGGAGTACTGTAAACAGTCTTAATTTCTCCGGTGGGGATTAGATTATTATTAACCGGGAGGTATTTTTTACCTTTAAGAGTCAACTGATGATTCATAACAGTTCCAGAACCTGCACCAGCCAGATTCCAGTAAGTATGGTTAGTTAGATTCACAATAGTAGGTTTATCTGTTTGAGCATTATATTCAATTTTAAACTCATTATCTTCATTCAAACTGTAGGTTACTGTCACTCTTAGATTTCCAGGGTATCCTTCCTCTCCATCTGGACTGAGATAAGAGAAGGTCACTCCGCTTAAAGTAGTGTCTTTGAAACTCTCAGCTTGCCAGACAACCTTATCAAATCCCTTGTTCCCGCCATGCAGGTGATTCAGACCATTCTCATTACGAGCAAGATAATATCTAACAC
>JBAVVE010000237.1:0-19187 GCA_049697135.1 Bathyarchaeia archaeon
TGGGGAGGGGTGCAGGCGAATTAGCATTGATCCAGCGAGTCTCCAGAAGACGAATAGAGCAGCTCTGGCAAGCCTACAGGCGGACAGGCGTCCTCCCAGCCCTCAAGAAGCCTGGCAGACCCACGAAAGCCCCCATCAGTCTACGAGACACCGCACTCATCCTAGAAACCTATGACAGGCTCAAGGTTAACGCCTTAACCCTAGAAAACATACTGAAGCATACTCACGGATTGAATCTGCCACACAACAGAATCCACACAGTCCTCAAGGAGAATGGTAGAGCCATGCCTCAACAGAGCAAGCAGAGAAGACGCAAATGGGTCCGCTACGAACGACAGCATAGCATGAGCCTCTGGCATACAGACTGGAAACAGCTATGGGATGGCTGCTGGTGGGTCGCCTACATGGATGACGCTTCAAGGCTAATCGTAGGCTACGGCATATTCCAGCAAGCAACAGCCGAGAACACACTCCAAGTTCTGAGGCAGGCTATAGCAAAGTACGGGCGCCCACACGAGATCCTCACCGACCGTGGAAGCCAATTCTACGCCAACGAAGCTGAACGACACGAGAAGGGCATAAGCCAATTCGAAACCTACCTCACCGACCATGACATCAAGCATATCCTATGCCGCGTCAACCACCCCCAAACCAACGGGAAACTGGAACGCTTCTACGGCGTCTACGAACAGAAACAACACCAATTCAAATCAATAGACGAGTACGTCCACTGGCACAACGAGGTTAAACCTCACCTCAGCCTCAACATCGAAACCCTAGAAACACCCATCCAAGCCTTCCACAGGAAACAGCCCCTGGAAAAGACAGAAGCCATCCCGGCAGCTCAGGATGCGAAATAAGAATGGGAAACTACAATTCAAACGCGATAATCAGACTGTTGAATTAGGCAGTACCATCTGCGGAGCCGATCTGACGGATGACCTGACGAGTTGCCGTGAATGGCACTGACCAAGTCAGCTTGTGAGACGTGGACAAGAGTTATAGGTGTGAATAGGCTTACGTCTGCTTACGTTGGCATAGCTCATGATGCGAGCAGGATACCTTACGGATAAGCAGCTCAGTTTCTGGAATCTCCGGAGACAAGGTCTTACGCAGGCAGAGGTCTCACGGAAGATCGGGGTCACCCCACAGACAACCAACAAGACCTTCAACGCCATAGATGTGAAGATCTCACGGGCACTGACAGATGCTGCACAGCTTCACAGACTTGACATACGTGGAGTCGACCTGAAGAAGGGATATGCCCTGGGCTACAGCCCCACTTGGAAAACAGATGTCCTAGTCACATTCTCCGTAGCCAACGGGATGCAAGTCTGGTACAAAGGTGAAGGAGACTGCTCCGAGTGCTCGAAAACTGAGAGCTGTAGACAAGCACTCATAAGAGAGAGCGAGGAACGAGGAATCGCGCTTCCTCGAGACAAAGCGAGGATTAACCCGTCCCACCTCGCTGATAACCTGTTCAAGGCAATAATGGAGGGATCTGCATGAAAGAGAGACGTTACGCTTTCTGGCGATGGTGCCCGCAACCTGAACGTATGAAGATTACTAGAACTCGACCGACAGACAAGTCGTGGGTTCCACTAGTCGCATCTGCATTGATACTGTCACTCTTGGCGGTCCAAAGCGTACAGATGTTGGCACCTTCTTCGGCCGTAGGCCCGAGCTATCCGGGTATCTATAGCACTTTTCCAGCTGTGGAACCAACTGTCCAGACTCCGACCGCGATGACCCAGACATCTCAGACCACTGTGGCAATCTCAACTGATCACCTCACAGTTCAATTCACATTCCCCGAGTCGGCAGACCCCGGAAACACCGTTACGATATCAGCGACCACCACTGCGAAAGCAAACAAAAAAGTGACTTCGCTATCTGCCGAGGTCTTCATCTATGCCGGCAAGCAGTTGACCAAGGTAGCGTCAACAACAATTCTGAGAGACCAGAAGATCCGTTCAGGCGATACATGGCAGACCACGCTTTCGGCAACCATACCATCCAATGCTGACAGAAGCGCAATGATCGGAACTGTGACAGAGAGCTGGGAAGAGACCACTGACTACTACTCACCATACTACTCTTGGGGGTACTACCCATACTATCCTTACCCATATCCTCCGTATCCATACAACTACACGATCTACTACGTCTATGAGCCGTCAATCATGGTTACAGAGAAATCGTCGCAGCAGACAATACCTCTGACATACATTACAGCGACAACCCCCGAGTATGAGCAGTTGCTGGCAAAGCACAAGCAGTTGGAACAGGATTACAACGCGCTGGTAGCGAAGCACAACGAACTCTCTTCAAAGTACGAGTTGCTCAAAGCAGACTACGATCAGACCCTGTCCAAGTACGCGCAACTTGAATCAAGCTACAACGCAGCAGCAGCTGAGCTAAGCCTCTACAAGACCGTGACATATGTTCTTGTCGTGATCGCCGTTGCCCTAGGCGTAGCACTGGTACTGCTCAACTTCCGAAGACGCCAAGCTGCTCCGCCTCCTCAACCTGTCCAAACGCCAAAAAAGCAAACAGAGTAGCCGGAAACGGAAGGACGCACCCAACATCTCGAACGCTAAAGATATCTGAGAAGGGCTGATAATATCGAAAATGCCCCAGTACATTCAGGTAGAGGCGACCCCTGAGTCGCGCAAGCTACTGGAGTCACTCCATCCAAACATCAGTGTGCTGATCCAGCTCAGATATCGCCCCGCAACGTGTGACTCTGCGTTCTGCAAACCAATCCCGTACGTCTCAGTCATGTTGTCGCAGCAGACGCCTGCGAAGGGTTATGTCAAAACATCATCCAACGACGCAGACATCTTCCTGCAGGAACCACTTGCCGAACTGGTATCAAGAAAAGGCCTTCGTATCGTCCTTAGAACTGCCGGTTTCTGGAAATGGCGGAGGTTCGAAGTAGCCGGATTGGACCCTTACCTGATCTGAAGCCTTGCAGAATCGTCCTCTTCCAAGACACATATTCTTCAGCGATATGCTGAGATCAAACTGACCCGCACTATCTCACCATGGCGTAGTTGCAGCACATTCAGGAGAAGACAATGAGAGAATCCTGAATGCAATGCTTGCAGGTCTTCAAGGAGTGCGCCAAGAAGCAGCGTAGCAGGAGGTCCGTTCTTCTGCCCAGCTGTAGCGAAGTCAGTCTAGCCTTTTGTACTAGCGATGCAATTGCTTCACTGTGTTCGTGAGGGCTCATCATGCCGGGACCAGGGGAGATTGACGTAAACCCGGAAAGCGGTGTCGAGTTTATCTACGAAGGCGGGACAGGCAGCGAAGCACGCGTAGACGTGGAACTCCGAACGAGGTTTCCTGGAATAGGCGGAACCATAGACACATACCAGGCCATTGCGGTTGCGCGAAGAAACGAATTCAGCACGGCTCCTGGCATAGGGCATGAGATGTTCCTACGGCATACATTGATCAAGAAGTTGGAGGATTACTTCTTCAAGAAGGGTTTCTACAAGTACGCTCACGTGACCAGACCGCTTGGCTCCACTGACAGGACCTACATATATGAGTGGGCATTCGGCCGAGACGGGTTCCCATGGTCATATCTCAATGAGACCGGTGATTCAATCTACATAAGACTGGATGATTGGGACTCGTTCAACAGCATCTTTCTTGAAGCAGGGGTTGACCTGCAGAGCGACTGTGCAAACCCCGACAATGGTGCCCTATCACAGAACATTGTACATCAGCTTCATCTAGGCGCGAACGCAGCTTGGCCGAAACTGAACAGACTCTGGAAACGCATCGACTTCGGGCCAAGAAGCATCAGGCTGGACTCCGAGAAACTCCTTGACTATCTTGCGAAGAATGAGAAAGACATCCGAGAGACGCTCAGAGTTGGACGATACGACATGATGATGCTTGCCTGCAAATACTTCGTGAAGAGAGACTCGTTCGGAGCGAAGGAACGGGAGAAGCTCAACATGCTCGTCTTAGACTATCGCTTTTCAACCTTGGCCTTCCTCAACGCCAGAGGGGTAGGGGATGGGAGCACACAAGAGATCCGATTCCTACCAAGGACCTCCTGACAATGCCTGACCCCCCTTTCCCGCCCAGGAAGGTCATTTGCTTGACTCAATCTCGAACAAGTCTTCATCCGAAGCTGTCATCACATCACTAGCCATCTTGACGAGCGCCCCGCCAGCTGCTGTGTTGACGCCTTCGAAGAGCTGGTTCAGAACCTTGGGTCTAACTGTTATTGTGCATGTTCGGCCTTCGAGGTGAAATCTGCCGACAATACAATCGGAAGCCTCCACGACTCGAATCGTGCCTCTACCAAGGGTGCATTTCGACGCAACTTGGATGCCGTCGATTGTGCAGGATGCCGGAGGGGTGGATCTGACAAACACGACCGCATTCAGACTGTCTTGACTCTGTGGCTTCAGTATGGACCGAGCGATTACCCCCATTCGCATTCCAAGTATCAGGAAGGGACCTAGGTGCCCGTGGAAATCGACTGCCCCGTCAAGGAGAGTCCGGGCGGATTGGCGGCTGTCGGTGATCATCGATTCATGCCCGAGCAAAACATTCGCTTTTCAGGATGCTATTATGCATTACATCACGTTGATGAATAGAGAGACTGCCCATGTTGACACAAATGACTGCCACATTGTTAAGTACCCGATCTCCCGTTTGAAGACCGATTCCAGACATGAATCCAAAAGATCTCGTAGACGAACTGTTTCAACTAGACAGGAACATACGCTGGGTCGGAGTCGTAGATCAACAGGGGCATATCCTACAGAATGCCCAACGACCCGGTGTCGAGAGTTACGCGGACCCAGCGACAGACGAGCTGACTCTACGTGAATTCCCAACGATCATGGGATTACTTTGGGGGCGGCTTGTCGGTCAATCCGGAAACCTCAACTCAGTCGTGGTTTCATACTCGCGCGTGTATCTCACGGCATTCTATGTCGACGACAATCTGGTTGTCTTGAGCTGCGACCCCAGAGGCATGCCGGGAGTGACACGCAAGCTGGAATCAAAGTTCGGCCCGGTCCTGCCGGACTCCTCGAATCCAGACACTGGCACTGGATGATCCTTCTTCAGCAGTGTACTGATTCAGAAGAGAAACTGTGAAAGTAGAGACACATCGGGTGCTATCGCAGGCGAGTATGCACCTGAGAAGGTTCAAATCCACACACTGCATGTCCCATTGCCGTGGTAGTGAGCGGGCATGCCACGCCACAATATTCACCAAGTCGAGATGATTCGGACGGAGCTAGATCATCCGGAGTGTGTCAACTTCGGACCGGACGGCCGTTTGTATGCGGGCGGATTCGCGGGCCAGCTCTACGTCATGAACCCGCCAAAATTCGAGCTACGCCAGTTGGTGAATACCCAAGGCTTCGTGGGAGGCGTCGCAGCCGATTGAAACCATAACGTCTACGCCTGTAATGCGACAAAGCATAGTGTAATGCGCGTGACCCAGAAAGGTGACGTTTCGGTATTCTGTGACAGGGGCCCCCGATGGCCCGTTGATCATGCCCAACTATGGCTCATTCGACGCCATTGGCAACTACTACTTCTCGGATTCCGGAGCCTACTGGAAACCAAACGGGCGACTCGTACGCGTTCGACCAGATCACCAGTCGGAATCACTGATTGGTGGGAACTGGCGTTTTCCAAACGGACTCGCCGTATCACCGAAAGACGGCGCTGTGTTCATGATCGAGAGCACGGCGGCAGACATACTTCGCATCCCGAAGAACAATGGGACTGTCGGAGCTCCTGAGATTCACGTCCAGCTTCAAGGCAACGTCTTGGACGGACTGGCGTTTGCGAGGAACGGAAACCTCTATGTTTCGTGCTACTATCCAAACCGGATCTACAGAATCTTTCCCGACAAAACATCGAACTCTTAGTCGAGGATGCAACGGGCGAGGTTCTGAACCAGCCGACGAATGTTGCATTTGAACCCAAGGGGACGCGCCTCATCTTTGCCAATCTTGGTGGACAACACTTCGGTGCCTTCGATGTCGAGTCCGGAGCCTATCTCAACTACCCTAAGCTCTAGTTTGCCGAAAATCGGCGCATGTGTGCGTAATCCGCCTCTGAAATGCTGATCCCGGCCAGTTCGCGCCCCATTCTAGGCGAAAACGCCAGAGTTAAATCCGACCGACGCATAGGACCAGAACAGGAGCGCTTTTCGGGCGTCTTGCTCGGAAGTGCTTCGGAGCAACGAAAAATGCCGAAGAAGTCGAAAAAATCGAAAAAAAAGCACAAGAAATAAGCTGTGAGTTCAGGAACGGCTCTAGGCCCGTTTTTCCTCTTTTCTTTGTTTGATTATAGTATGCGGCGAAACCGAATCTGCACGCGAGGTCCGTATTTCGTCAGAAGTGGGAGCGGGGATGTGCTACACCCGACGATTTGTCTCTGAACTACTTGGACTGTAGCTGTCGGGGCTACCGCTGCACACAGCGGGGGTTCGCTCAAAGCTGGGGAAGTCAAACGAAGTCTATTCACCTGATCGCGGCGCAGATGAGCATTTTCATCTTGCACTCACCATTTCTTAGCATACGTTGACCTCCGCTCTATTCCAACTGCACAAGCAGTGATGCGGATCCGAGAACCTCCACAACAAACGCAAATAGTAGTGCAAGATTCTTTCGAAACGTCTTGTTTAGCGGTCAGAGACGACTTGGGAAACACAAGTAACCCTTACATCTGCTCGAGACCGCTTCACGATCCGGCGGTTCGAATTGCCCAGTAGACTATCCAACAAGGCGGCCAGACTCATTGAGATGCCGGCGATCCCCGGAGGATGTTGAAAGGGCGATTGATGAGGGAATCATGGTCATGCCTTCCTGGGGACCCTACAGAGTACTTGAGACCGCGGGCAGGATTTCGGGAATGGAATTGGTTCGCTGTACTTCAGTCTTTGATGACAGGGGTCATTTTCGCCCCACCCTTGATCCGAGTGTTCGAGAGACAGTAGAGGCTGATCAGATCGTACTGGCAATAGGGCAAGTGCCAGACCTCTCCTACGCTGATCGATCGCTCAGGACTGACCGGGGCTTGATAGTGGTGGACAAGGATACTCAGGCGACCAATATACCGGGCGTGTTTGCCGGCGGCGACTCGACTGCTGGAACCGCTTCCGTCATAGAGGCCATAGCCGCAGGCCGCAGGGCCGCAACTTCCATCAATTCGTATCTCCGGGGAGAAGGATCGATTGATGAAGGTCGCTCCAGGAGACCTAGGCTTCTGCTAGACTTCAACGGTGATAGCCTTGGGAAGACGCAACGGGCCAAGCTCTCTGAGCTGCCACCATCTGAGAGAAGCATGGACGTGGAGGATGCCCGCGGTCTTGACTTGGACCTAGTCGACATGGAAGCAAGCAGGTGTTTGAACTGCGGATGTCTAGCAGTCAACGCTTCGGATCTGGCACCGGCGCTAGTTGCCTTGGCCGCCAAGATCAAGACAACGAAGAGGATTCTTGATGCTGAGGACTTCTTTGACGCTGGACCCGTCAGGTCTACCGTGCTAGATGTGGATGAACTGGTAACCGAAATTGAAATACCCACCCCAAAGCCTACGACCAAGCAGACGTTCCTGAAATTCAGAATAGGGAACTCGATAGATTTCCCGATAGTGAGCGTGGCCTCTGCCATTAGTATGGACGGGGATATGGTGGCAGACGCGAGGATTGTGCTGGGGGCTGTGGCTCCTGTTCCGTTGAGGGCAAGAGAAGTCGAAGATTTCCTGAAGGGGAAAGTCCTGAACGACAAAATAGCTGAAGCAGCGGCGGCCGTTGCTGTGAAAGGAGCTAGTCCACTGTCCAAGAACGAATACAAGATCCAAGTCGCCAGAGCACTAGGGAAAAGAACAATCTTGGCCCAGACCTGATCGCCATCTCCGCGACCTGCGCCTTCAATACTGAAATACATTGAACTAGAATTGTCGATCGTCTCAGAAACCAATGGTGAAGGGACAAGTGCGCACTCAATCTAAGACTGAAGACGCACGCCTGGCACGAATTATGAGGGAATAGCGCTCAGTTCAGTCGTTAGGTCCCCGCACCGTGAAAGCCTCCAACGTTTTCCCAAGCGACGATCTCATACAGCATCTCGGCAGTCCTAGGCCAACTGGCCAACCCAGTTCGATGTATTTGCCAACGCTTTTTACTATCTCCACATGCACAGAAACGACGATCCAAATTGGAGATCAAAGAGGTCAGGAACGTGAGAGTCATAGGTGTTGGCCAGATGGACCACGAAATTGGGGCGGTCTTCGTTCGTCATGGACATGACGTCATACTGATGGACACGAAGGAGTCAGTGCTAGTCTAATGAACAATGAGGAATTTGTGCTTAGGACAGCGAAATCGCGAGAACTCTACGCTCGTGCCCAACGGGTTCTGCCCGCAGGGGTTAGCTACCGAATCCGCATGTTCGAGCCGTACCCCTTCTACGTTCACTCTGCGCACGGCAGCAAGGTCGTCGACATTGACGGGAATTCTTACACTGATTACTGGTGCACACACTTCTCCATGATTCTAGGCCATTCTCATCCTAGAATCAAGAAGGCCCTCGAAAAGCAACTCGAAGAGGGCTGGAACTTTGGCCTGGAACATGAACTCGAAGTTAGATATGCAGAGCTCATCAAGAGTCTTGTACCTGGCGCGGAGATGATAAGATTCTCAAACTCCGGGACGGAGGCGAACATGTACGCGACAAGGCTTGCGAGGACCTTTATGAAACGCAGTTTGATCGGAAAATTTGAAGGAGGTTGGCATGGAGGCTATGATGCGCTTCACTGCGCAGTCAAGCCTCCTTTTGAAATCCTGCCTTCCGGCGGACTGGTTCAGGGAGCACTGAGCGACACAGTCGTGCTGCCCTATAACGACATTGAAGGAACTCGACGAATCATTGGCAAGAGGAAGCTCGCTTCCATAGTCGTGGAACCGGTGCTCGGCGTAGGAGGAATGATACCAGCCGACCGAGAATTCTTGAAAGGACTCCGCGAACTGTGCGATGAAACGGGTACTTTGCTTTTGTTTGATGAGGTGATAACCGGCTTTAGGTTGGGCCTTGGTGGTGGCCACGGGTACTTCAATGTGCGGCCTGACCTCACAGTTTTTGGTAAAGTCATTGGCGGCGGACTGCCGATCGGGGCGGTTTCGGGACGCCGTGACATCATGGAGCATATGGACCACACGAAGTATTCTGGCGAAGATTACTGTTTTCAAGGGGGAACCGGCGCCGCAAATGTCCTAACGCTCGCCGCTGGCGAGGCAACAATCCAGGCGCTCATGGACGAGCCCGTGTACGAAAAGATTGATAGGCTGGGCCAGAACCTTAGAACACGGCTTTCTGAGACCTTCAGTCAATCAAACTTCGACGCTCAAGTCACCGGCGCAGGGTCATTGTTTGGGATTCACTTCTCTAGGGAGAAATGCATTCGCGACACAAGACACCTGTCCGGGCAGTACAAGGAACAGGCGAAACAGATGTTCAGTTACCTCCTCAACAATGGCATATTGCTCTTGTCGCCAGATCTTCCACACGGTGCGATATCCTATTCGCACTCGGAAAGCGAGATCGAAACACTAGTCTCTGCTATTCAGAACTACGTGCATAGGCAGACGCACTAACGGCACGTGAATCGATCACTGGCGTTGCATCTATTCTGAAGAGTTGAGAGTCTAAAGGACCTTTGCGCTCTTGCGATAGCATTCGTTGGATTCATGCGCCCAGCAAGGCTTTAAGATGTTGAAGGGAGGGGATGAACGATCGAGGAGACGCCGATATGAAGGAGATCAAGATTGTCCAATTCGGAGTTGGTCCAATAGGCGCTGAGGTCGTTAGGTATGCTCTTCGAAAGGAAGGAATCAAGATCGTGGGCGCTATTGACACTGACAAGAACAAAGTTGGAAAAGACTTGGGAGAGCTTACGGTCGGAGGGAATCTCGGAGTGCGCATAACTGACGATGCTGATGCTGTTCTGAGCCGAACTAAGCCTGACGTTGTGTTGCACTCGACCGGATCCTATCTGGAGGATGTCAAGCCTCAGCTGTTGAAGATAATCAACTCTGGAGCAGACTTAGTATCCACCTGTGAAGAGCTCGCGTACCCCTTCTTGAGGCATCCGCAGCTTTCCAGAGAGCTCGACACGAGAGCGCGCAAGAAAGGGGTGACCGTTCTGGGAACCGGAGTCAACCCTGGATTTGTGATGGATACTCTGGTAGTCACCGCGACTGGGGTTTGCCAGGAAGTGAAAAAGATCCGGTCGACTAGAATACAGGATGCGTCAGTTCGTAGGCTTCCTTTTCAGAAGAAGATCGGCGCTGGCTTGACTCCCGCCGAGTTCAAGGCAAAGGTCAAGGAAGGAACAATAAGGCATGTAGGTTTTGCGGAGTCAGTTGCCATGATCGCGTCAGCTCTGGGGTGGAAGCTCGACAAAATCGAAGAGAAAGTTGAACCGAAGATTGCGGAGGAAACTGTTGCAAGTGACTATGTGAAGGTCGAGCCGGGACAGGTTGCGGGGGTGGATCAGTACGCTTGGGGTATCAGCGGCGGCGAGCAGTTGATAACCTTGAATCTCCAGGCATATCTGGGCTGCCGTGATCCTCGAGAGTCGATTGTGATAGAGGGTCACCCACCAATCGACCTGACAATTAAGGGTGGCATCCACGGGGATGTCGCAACTTCAGCAGTGGTAGTGAACTGCATTCCCCGCGTCACAAATGCACGACCAGGTTTGACTACAATGAGGGACCTGCCAGTGCCGTCTGCATGGTTCGGTCATCTAAGACAGTTCATCAAGAAGGCTTGAAACAATACAAGATACCTGTGGCAACCACTTTTCGTGCGGCCGCCCTTTCCTGTTACAACGGCAAATCGGCAAGCTATGGGACAGGCAGCTAAGAAGAGTAGACATGTGCTGGAAATCAATAAATGGAAGGCGCGAGCCTCTTGCGTGTTACAACAATGGCTCAAAAACCAACTGCTCTCAGGAAGAGAAGCGTCATTCGTGCCGTCGCTCCTGCCAGTAGCGAGCTGGACCAATCCGAGTTAAGTAAAGGCCTTCTGAGGTTTCGTGAACTCGGTTTCGAGGTTACTCTGTGAGATTGCGTCAGGAAACTGAGAACTCACGGCTACCTATCGGGAAAAGACAATGAACGAGAGGAAGAGCTGAATGAGGCTTTCCGTGACGACAACGTCGACGCAGTGTTCTGCGTGACTGGAGGCTACGGCACGCCTAGGATACTTCACTATCTTGACTATGACTTGATGCGGACGAAACCGAAGATCTTTCTCGGATACAGTGACATTACTGCCCTTCACATTGCGATAAACCGGAAGGCCGACCTGGTGACTTTCTATGGTCCGCTGATAGCTGACATGGGGACAAAACTCACCGACTACACCGAGAAGTGGTTCCTGCGAGCCGTGACCACCTGTGAACCCCTCGGCGAGGTGGCAAATCCAGTTGACGCACCAATCGTCAAGACGATCAACGAAGGAAAAGCATCAGGAGTTCTCGTCGGTGGAAATCTCGCACTTGTGGTCGCCACTTTTGGGACTCCCTACGAGGTCGACACAAAGGGGAAGATTCTCCTCATTGAGGAGGTGGATGATCCCCCATATCTGGTGGATCGTAATCTCACTCACCTTTGGCTAGCGGGCAGACTCCAAGACGCTGCGGGAGTAGTCGTGGGCGAGTGCGTGAAAAGAGGCGGACGGCCGTTGCATTCGAACAGCTTAACGTACAACACTTGAACTCGTCGTACTCGGACCGAGCTCAATTGACTATGGAAAATTTCGAGGGCGACGCTCTGTTTGATGTCGAGTTTCGTAAAGATGAGGACTTCGGAGTCTTCGCAAGGATTTTCAGGAAGGTAAACGATTAGGTGTCTTGATGCTTTTGTCCCAACGCGAATATTCTGTCGTGGATACGCACACTGCTGGGGAACCTACCCGGATCGTGACGGATTTCCCGCTCCGTGGCGAAACGATTGCTCAACTCAAGGACGACATGCAAACAAACCATGATTGGTTTAGGCGCTTCGTACTGGAAGAACCAAGGGGGCACAGCGACATGTTCGGAGCCATTCTTTGTCCTCCAAAACGGAAAGGGTGCGATCTTGGGGCCTTTTGGATGCACAATGGAGGCTATTTGGATATGTGCGGGCACGGCCTGATAGGTGTTGTCACCTATGCTGTCCAAACGAAAATCATTGAACCCAAAGGGGAAATCATGATTGACACTTCGGCAGGTGTCGTGAAGACAAGAGTGCGGTACCAAGGGAACCGCGTCCAAACAGTAAGTTTCGAAAACGTTCCCGCATTCAGACTACGAACCGTAAACGTAACACTGGGACGCAAATTGATCAGCGTGGATCTGCTCTTCGGCGGAGACTTTTTCGCGCATGTGAAGGCAAAGGAACTTGGTGTTGATTTAGAACCTTGGAACAAAACCGTTCTAATTGATTTGGGCATAGAAATCAAGAAGATCGTGAATGCTCAAGAGAAGGTCGTCCATCCAAACCTTCCACACATCAATCGGGTGGAACTCGTAGAATTCGCTGGCCCTCCTAAGAGCAAGGACGCGCATGCACAAAATGCTGTTGTTTTCGGACGAGGGCAATTGGACCGATCACCATGCGGAACAGGAACCTGTGCTAAAATGGCGTTGCTTCATTCAGAAGGGGAGCTTCGAGTCGGGGACGCATTCGTTCATGAAAGCATAGTCCGAACTAAGTTCAAAGGCAGAATTATCAGCGAAACGAAGGTAGGTGATTATGACGCGATTGTTCCAGAAATCACGGGTTCTGCCTACATCACAGGTTTCAACAAACTCGTTTTTGATGAGAATGACCCGTTAGTAAACGGCTTCTTGCTTGAATGAACATAACGCGAACGTGAGCAAGGTTTCCTGAAGCTAAGTTATTGACCAATTGCGAGCCAAGCATGAGAGAAAAGAGGAATTTAGCTAAGGGCTCTTTCGCCTAACCTCGCGAGTGTCATGAAATGGTCCATCATGTGGGAGAAGCTCTCACGTTGCGTTACCCCTTTGCTAATGGCTAATGGTACAATCGCGATGAAACGAAACCATATCAGAATCGAAAAAGATCGACACAACTGGGAAAGTGCCGTCGAAGAGCACACTTCCTCAATCTATGACACTGCTTGGTGGCCTATCGTGATCTGTCGCAAAGGTAGACTAGACGCGGAATCTCAACTTGTAGTCACGGTATAATGCTTCAGCTAGCAAAGCACATGTAAGAAATGACAGAACAGTCCAAACGATATTTCCCTTCCAAGCGAAGTAGATTGCACCCAAAACCAATACCCCAACCAGAACGACTGAACTGATTATAGTCGTGTTCTTGCCCATTTTGAACCGGTTTCTCAATTCACTTTCCTCACAGCAATGCACAAGGTTCGAATCATCAAAGAAGGGCTGCATTATGCATTAATCAATATTGGCATGATCTCAGAGTGAACCGTAACCGTATTCTTCTCAAGTTGTCATGACGCATGGGCTCGAAATTTCTCGGAACTCGGCTAGAAGAAATCCCATCGCCGTATCGACCGAGCCTAAAGAATTTCTGCGCTAGATTGCGTAGCATTCTTCGAGATTTAGTAGACGAGAAAAGCCGTGAAATCTGGTAACTTTCTCCCCTCGAGACTTGAGGCCGGAGGTTGAGGTTACTTCGCAGGGCAACTTGCTGCATACGAGGAACGGAGGCACACGCCACGTGCCATGTTCGAACGCGCTAAAAAGGTTCAACCAGCAGGCGTCTCTTACAAGAACCGCCATCTCGAGCCTTACCCGTTTTTTTGTGGAGTCTAAAGGGGCGAAGCTGACCGACCTTGACGGCAACGTGTACACTGACTATTGGTGTACACACTTGGCCGTGATTCTAGGTCACAGGCATCCCACTGTATTGGAAGCGATCAAACTACAGGCGGAGAAAGGTTGGCATCATGGCTTTGTTCACGAACTTGAAGTTATTCATGCTGAAGCAATAACAAGACATGTGCCAAGCGCAGAAATGGTTCGCTACGCGAGTTCGGGGAGTGAGGCTAACTTCTTCGCCGTCCGTCTCGCTCGAACTTTCACAAGAACCACAAAGATTGCCAAATTTGAAGGAGGATGGCACGGCCTTTGTGACCCACTGCATATCGCCATGAACCCCCCTTCGACAAACTTCCATCGGGAGGTATTACGAAAGGCTCGCAACAAGACACGATCGTCGTCCCGTTCAATGACTTTAATGGTTTCAAAGACCGTGTGAAGCAAGAGCAGTTGGCGTGCGTCTTACTGGAGCCAGTCCTGACGGCTGGGGGAGCATTTCCGCTGATAGACAATTTCTCAAAGCACTGAGAGAATACTGCGACAGAACTGGAACCCAGCTAATCTATGATGAGGTAGTCACAGGCTTCAGACTCGGCTTAGGCGGTGCACAAGGACACTTCGTAAAACCAGACCTAACCGTTCTGGGTAAGATCATCGGCGGAGGTCTCCCAATAGGCGCTATTTGTGGAAGGCGAGATATGATGGAACATATGGACCACACGAAATATTCAGGCATGGAGTACTTCTATCACGGAGGGAGCTTTGCCGGGAATCCAATTGCTTTGGCCGCAGGCCTCGCGACAATCAATGTGCTCGAGCATTCCCCAGTCTACGAGCATATTGCCAAGCTGGGCAACATGGCGCGTCAGGACATGAGCCGCATCGTCGAAGATGCCGATTTTCCAGCGCAAGCAGTCGGCGTCGGCTCGTTATTTGCAATACATCTCACCAACAAGAAGCCACTAAAGGACATCAGCGACTTCATCAGCGACCTCGCCCAGTCCAAGAGGAGGTTCAATTACCTGCGCGAAAACGGCATCGTGATCCTAGTACCCGAAATGATGCACGGCGCAGCCAGCTATGCACACAAGGAGCAAGACATCAACTACCTGACTACCTGCGTAGAGAATGTGAAATCCAGGTCCTGAAGCTAGCGTTTACCATCCACTAGTGATTGAGGCGCTCGCCAGCACAGAAATTTCCCTCTCCAGAATTTGCAGGAGAACAAGGAATTAGGGTTAGACCCGTTCTTAGGCCTAACTCCGTTACGTTATGTCAGAGGCGGATTATTGGGAGGAAGTTCTCATGCTGTGTTACTTCTTAGCTATCTCGCCGACAAATTCGGCGGCTCTGTCAACAATGGCTGAAAGCAACTTCTCGCCTTTCTCTTTCGTCGCCTTAGATGGATCGCCGACGGATCCAGTGCTTGTTAACTTGTTCATAGGTGGGGTGGCAGCTTGCACCTTAGGTCCACTAGCAAGGAAGTCGTACTTCACGAAAGTTGGCTTGAGGTGTGGTATCTCACCTTTGAGTTTGCTTTTGTCAACGCGTTGATCTAATGCGTAAGCTATGGAGGTTTCAGTCTCACAAGCATGGAAGAATGGGGGATCACATGTCTTCTTGATTTCATCTATTATGAGATCCCACCAGTTTAAGACGTAGACCTCGCTAGCGATCTGCTCCTCTAGGTCATGTATCACTACACCTAGCGCGACGTCGTTTCCGCCGTGGCCGTTGAATATCACGATCTTCTTGAAACCGTGCTTACTAAGACTTACACAAATGTCCTTTATGACGTCAACGAATGTCTGGATTCGCAGTGTTATGGTGCCTGGGAAGACCATGTGGTGTTGTGAAACGCCATAGGCTACGGGGTGTGTGACGACGACATTGATGTTCTTCTCTGACACTTTGTCGGCAGTTCGTTTGGCTATTTCGTTAGCAGTCCACCAATCATTGTCTACTGGCAGATGCATTCCGTGTTGTTCCGTCGATCCAACGGGGACAAACGCAATATTCGATTTCTCCAAGTAGCTTTTGACTTCCGGCCATATCATCTGGTCTAACTGCACTGTCAAATTCGCCTCCTGGTGCCAAGAATTCATTACAAGAAAAAAGGGGAGTAACGGACGTCACTGTTTGCTCTTGCGTGTTCTTCGTTCCAAGACGACTAGTGCGATGATGCCCACGACAATCAGGACAACCATCAGTATGTACTGAACTACCTCGGGAAGATACAACCCGGCAGGTCTAGTCTTTGGCAGGTAATCCTTGAGGAACAGTGTCCATTCCAGTCCTTGTAGGCTTGATCGAAGAATAACGATCACGAAGGCGATGACAAACATTAGCACGAGAATACCGTAGAGTTTTCCTCTACTCATGGTCATACCGCCCCCTTATTCTAAGGCTTCTCCGCCCGACCATCGCCAGCGTGGTTTCATGAAGTCTGGGAACAACCGTAGTACGATGACCATTGGTATCCATTGCTGTAGGGCGTAGACGAAATAGGTTCCACCTGCGAATGTTGCAACCATTTCCGGCCAGAAGGGTACTATTTGCAGACCGAATGCCATGGCAGCATTGTAAAGTGTCAGCCCGACGCCTTCAGCGACTAAGGCTGTCACGAGAAGAAGGCCATATCCAACCGGGCCACGATGTTTCCATACTGTCTTTGTCACAAGGCAGAAGAATAGGCCGACGATCGGATAGTACCAAGGATCTAGCATTGGCAGTGATGATGGAATACCCATCAGAATGCCGCTTGCGATGGCGACGTAAGGTCCTCCCGCAAATGCCACTATCGCAATCAATGTTTCCCTAACATCGAGGACGAAGGGAGGGTAGAGAGGTATTACGAGACCTAGCGCCCTCCAAGCAAATCCAAGTCCGCCCAGGGCCGCTACCATTCCGACCTGTCTTGCTGTTAGTCGAGGTGTTCTTGTTTTAGAACCTGTCGTTGATTCGCTTTTGCTCAAGGTTTCTCGCAGTGCAGAGTTCATCGACTACACGAGTTAAGACTTGGCTATGAAGAGTATATAGAGGCTCATTTCAACAAACCGATTCTCTCGCAAAAAAATTTGAACTGTCGACGCGAGCGGAGTCGGTTGCAGGTTCTTGGACGAAGATCTGGTGCGAGATTTGATTACCACTTTCTGTTTCTCGGTTGCGGGATACAGAGACATTTTGCACAAGTCAGGCGTGGTAGACTTCTGCTGGCGTTAAGATTGCACGACTCTTTCTTTCGTCGATTCAGAGTTGTGCAATATGTCCTTGTATTCTGCACTTTCTGTTTCTCGGTCATTGAGCTTAAAAGCAAGTTCAATGTCTAACGACGACGTGTCTGACCGTGGTCGACGTAGTTTTCCAGAACGTGAATTTCACTTACACCGGTGACTCAGAGCCGGCGTTGAAAGACATCTCCATCACGATTCATCAAGGGGAGACTGTGCTCATTGCTGGACCAGCAGGGGCAGGTAAAACGACTTTATGTCGTTGTATTAACGGACTTGTCCCGCACTATTTCCGTGGGCACCTTGAGGGGAAAGTGCTAGTCGGAGGTATCGACACAAAAGCGTCGTCGATTTCCGCACTGTCTCACGTTGCGGCCATGCTCTTTCAAGACCCGTCTAGCCAACTCGTTAACCCCACAGTCTTTGACGAGATCGCCTTCGGACCTGAAAACTATGGAGTTCCCCGAGAAGAGATCCTGAGCAGAGTGAAGGAGTCGATCGAGTCGATGCGGTTGAATGGGTACGAAGAGAGAAGTCCTCACGCACTGTCAGGAGGCGAACAGCAGGCGTGTGCGTTAGCTGCGATCGTCTCAATGCGTCCAGAGGTATACGTCCTAGATGAGCCAACATCGAATCTTGATCCTATCGGAAGCATGAGAGTCCTCAGCCATCTTTCGGAATTGTCAAAATCTGAGAAGGCAACTGTGATAATAGTCGAGCACAAGCTGGAGGAACTTCTCCATCTAGTGGACCGTCTCATCGTTATGCAAGAAGGACGAATCGTCGCTGAAGGGGAGCCTCGTAAGATGCTTGAAGACGCGGAATCGTTGAGTAAACTCGGACTAAAAACGCCCCAGACGGCGCTCCTTTTCTCGAGACTTAGAAAGTTCGACCCGTCCTTGAAAATGCCTCTCACATTCGATGAAGCTGTCTCGGAGATGTCCGCTTTCCTAAAGCCCCGCACAAGAGGTACCGCGATCGTGCGATCTTCGGCAGCGGTAGCCTCTGATCCGAAAGGAGCCGCCCAAGGGGAGACCATAATCCGTACTGAAGGCCTTGTGCACGTATACGAGGCAGGCACCGTTGCTCTTCGCGGAGTGACTCTAGAGATACGAAGGGGCGATTTCTTAGCCATCATAGGACAAAACGGTTCGGGGAAGACGACCCTTGTGAAACACTTTAATGGTCTGCTGCGACCAACCCAAGGGAAAGTCACGGTTTTCGGATTAGACGCCTCGCAGACGAGCATTCGGGAACTCTCGACCAAAGTCGGATACTGTTTCCAGAATCCCGATCACCAGATCTGCACTGACAGCGTGAGAAAGGAATTGGGATTTGGGCCTAGAAATCTTGAGTTGCCAGAGGATGAAATACAGAAACGAGTGGATGAGGTAACGGACGCGATCGGCCTACGAGGCATGTTGGACGATAACCCGTTCAATCGAAGTAAGGGAGAAAGGCAGCGAATTGCCGTCGCATCGGTTCTTACGATGAAACCAGATGTTTTGGTGGTAGACGAACCAACTACGGGACAGGACGATCGAATGGCTAGGCAGATGATGGACTTCTATAGGAAGCTGCACGATGAGGATGGTAAGACCGTGATTGTGATCACGCATGACATGAATCTGGCCGCGGAATACGCAAATAGAGTCTTTGTCATGTGGAATGGCCAAGTCTTGCTAAGCGGTTCACCTCGCGAAGTCTTCGCTGAATCAGAAAAGATTGAGAAGACCTACCTTAGAGCTCCACAGATCACGCGGTTCGCGCAAGCACTGAAGCCTTTCGGTTTCCCGCCCAACGTGTTGACTGTAGATGAGATGTATCGTGAAGTCACGGAGAGAATAGGGGGTTAAGAGCTTGGCATTTGAGTATATCCCGGGTAGCACTTTCTTCCATAAACTCGACCCTCGGGTGAAATTCCTCTGGTGGATAGTCGTAGTGATCTTGACGGTGGGGTTGGGGACAGACCCCATCTACTTAGGAGTCGTGTTTATCTCAATCTTTGTGGTTATGCGACTCGCGAAGATACCGTTCAACAAAGTAACCTCCTTCCTGAAGAGTATGGCACCAGTCGTCGTCATGTACGCGATCTTCAAC
>JBAVVE010000238.1:0-4829 GCA_049697135.1 Bathyarchaeia archaeon
GCCTATGCTTCTACACTGGGATGGATGCGGGTGGAACCGCAACAACGGAATGCCCACCCAAGCGAAGAGGATCAGAGTGGAAGCATGAATCTCCCGACTTCAGTCGCGGAGAGAATCAAGGGTGCAGAGGGGGAGCTAACCCCGGATAAGGCCGGCCCGCATCCCCGCGGATTCGAACCCGCAGAGTGCATGATGTGCTTAGAAAAAGGGACTCCGTAGGTTTGTGACAGGAAGAAAGGGACCTGCTCAAAGTCTGTGGTGGACCGGGCTCTTTCCATCCTAGCGTAGAAGCCCGCACCCGAGGCCTCCGTGATTGCTGCGGGGTTGAGTCGGGTTCACAAGATATGACCCAGGACGCTAGGATGATGCTTGGTGAGCCGACCCTTCGCAACCAAAGAGAGTCTTCTCAGCCTGATGAGCGATGGAAAGCCATGGGGCATAACAAAGTAGAGTAGAATAACCAACTAGTTGGCATATCAACGTTTAAGGCTTGATTCACATTCAAGTTGCATCGTGGCTTATGAAATGTAAATGCTATGAAATAGAACTTGCACGCGCGCGCTTGAACCTGAACGATGAGGAGACTCTGTGTTGAAGTTTTATTCTCACAACGATGCTGATGCGAAATCGCTTCTGCCTCAGATTTCAAAATACACCGAAATGGCTGAGATGATGAAACTGCCTTTTTGGATATTTACTGAAGACTCGAATCCAATAGGCTGTCACAATTCTCGCGCATGCATGGAGACGCAAGGCATAAGACTGTTTGCCGCATGTTTTTGGACCGATGGTAATTGTCACAATCGAAAGAGAGTTCGTCGCGAAGAGAGTTCTTGAAGATTGCTGGAGGATTCGCTGCGGGCGCCGTGGTCGCTGGGGCAGCGGTTGCAGCAACTCAGCCCATCGTGGGTCCCGCAGTGACGCAGACTGTGACTGAGAGCTTGACGGTAACTGCGCCGCCGAGCGTGGGGGACCTCGGTGCCTTCCGGTCCGCGCTTGAGCGGGATGGTTTCGTTGTGCAGCAAGGGGCAGCGGCTATGTTCCCCCTCATTGAGGCCTACGAGGCAGGGCTGATCAAGGCATGCTGGGGCAATGACCCCACTAAGCCTTACCTGGTGTGTCTGCTTCCGCCGTCGCCCGGAGAACAGGTTCCTAGCTACAAGTTCAAGGTAGGTGAGTTCCTCGGCCTCAAAGGAGTCACGATTCTCTCCCGCATGCGCCCCGATGAGGCTCTGGTCTTCGTCGGGCGGACACCGCCTGAATGCGATTACTACAGCTACTCCGGCTACCTGATGGAGAAATTCTACGGAAACGAGAGAAGGGTCCTCTTCGCGGACCTGACGGACTCGCTGAATAATCTGACCATCAACACTGAGGGCACCCCCAGTGGCGTGGAGGGAAACCCGTTCGACAAGAACACCGTCATCGTGAGCACAGCGGACAAGGGCATTGACGAACGTGTCCGCGCAGCAGCCATCTCAGCCGGATACTCGTCCTCCATCACGAACACATACGTGATCCCATCTCCAATCCTGAAGATGGGGCTCGAGGATGATTCTGACACATTCAACTTCTTTATCCGGCCCTCGTTCTTTAAGGACCAGCAGGCTGGCGATGCATACATCAAGAATCCGCCTGCAGCAATTCTGCGTATAACTCCGAAGGAGCCTGTCAACCTAGATCCTTACGGGTTACCTGAGCTGAGGGTGCGGGGAACCGGCAAGACGGAGCATGATCTGACGCCCGCCCTCAATGATCTACGCAAAGCTATCCTGGCAAAGTACAGTGACTTGGAAGCTACAGAGCTTGAGATCAGTGACCCGATCCCGGAGGGGAATGAGGCTATCCAGAGAGGTATCAATGTGTATGGGCCTACCCGCGATGCGCTGTACCTGTGGACTGGTGGGCAGCTCCAATTCTACCCGCCCACGCCGTCACTGTTGATAGGCGAAGCGGAGAAACCTCCGAAGACTTTCACTCTCGCCGAGGATCCGAACGAGTTCGTAATCGTATATGGAGTCAACCATGAGGTCTCGGGGAAGGCGACCTTCTCGAGCTTCACGGTCTATGGGGCGGACATATGGAATGGAGTCGGAGGGATCGGCAGCGACCAGTATCCGACGGCTGAGGAGTACCTCCCCGGCAACCCCAACGCCAAGCACTTCTACACCTACAAGATCGCTCGTCGATGCGACGGGGAGAATTGTTACAGAGTTCCAGGTCCTGGCTTGAAGGCACATGGTATCGAGCTGGACCAACCGATCTTCATTATCTTCCGTCTCTATCTCGAGAAAGCGACTAGTGTGGGCCCTGCGAAATCTGAGATTCTGTTTGATCGCGCGATCAAGTTCAGTCCACGGAAATAGGATATGGCATGTGGAGAAGAATCCGATAACGGGCGGGGTCCGAAGCGTTTTTGCAGCTAGAACCGGGTTCGCAAATCGAGATCATACCTTTCTTCCGTCATCGTTCTCCCCCAAATTCGGTGCGTTTTCTTCTGGGTTCTCTCGAAGCCAGCGCCTGTGTAGAGGTGCTGAGCTCTGCTCAGTTCACTTGTTGTCCAAAGGAACACGGTTCTGTACTTGCGTTCCTTGCAGAAGTGAAGCGCTTCATTGAGCAATCTTCTCCCGATACCGATTCCCCGATATTTGGGGTGGACGAAGAACCAGCGAAGTTGAGCCACCACCTTTGAATGCCCAACAATGGCGACGGACCCAACGATCTGATGGTTTGTCTCTGCGAGCCAAATCCGATCCTTGTCAGGACTAAAGGATCGAATGAATTCCGCAAGCCCATCAGCAACATATGCTTCGAATGTTTGGTCGTAGCCGTATTCTTTTGCGTATGTGATGCCGTGAAGATGGGTCAGATATCCTATATCGCCTGGCCTGATGTGATGCCGTAACTTCCATTTTGCCAGCGACCGGTTGGGACCACTATTCTTCCGGTCTCTCACATTCACGGTAGCCGCCATGATCTTCCAGCTCGATAGGCTCATCACGTAGGCATGTGAGAACTGCCTTGTCCATCGACCTTCTCCTTCGTGACACGTATTAGAATTCTGATTTTGCCCACAATTCTGTGCGAGGATGCTTCGGAATGACGTGACTGCCCCGTTGCCTTGTCGTTTGGAAGCCCAACTGTTCAGAAGCTTGATGATTTTCCTGGCCGTGACGGGTCTCGCGTTATTCAGTTGGGATACCGTGTGAGCGGTTGCTAGAGGATTTCTCTCCCGACTCGTCGTCGGGTCAGCTGATGCGCATACAAGTCAACGTCTTCTACCGACGGTTCAGATCACGGCACTCGATTGTGGCCGAAATCATATTGCCAGAGGTAAATCTCGTTTCCATCTGGGTCTTTAAACGAGGCCAGCTTGCCATTCTCCACTTTCTGGATTTGGCAAGCGTGAATCCCCTTAGAAGCTTCGTGGATACAACGCTATACCTTGCCTTCTCTGCGGAGTTTACTCTTGAGTTGCTCAATTGTGTAGAGCCATAGCGGGTTCGTATGCAGGCTCAAAGAGAAGAGGACAAGATAACTATGCCATAATGGCAGTGCACAGCGCATGCCATGTAAGAGTTAAATGTGCAGGACATGTAATCTCTGCATGTGCGGGTCCATTATGGGTAAGGTTGTCCAAACCGAAGTTGATGCGTCAGAGTACGGCATTCTGGAGAGCATCGTGAGGAAACGGAGGATGACTATCAAAGAAGCTGTTAGGGAGGCGATTGAGAGCTGGATCGGGCTTCAGACGCCGCTGGAAGAAGACCCGCTGTTCAAGCTCAAGCCTGCAAGAACGGGAGTGAAAACCGACTCTTCGAAGCTTGACGAGGCCTTGTACGGCAGGCGTCGCAAGTGAAGATCTTTCTTGACACCTCTGCATTGGTTGCCTACTACAACAAGGACGACAGCTCTCATGACGCTGCCAGCCAAGTCATGAACAGATTCCTAACAGGTGAGGTGCCTGTAACCAAGTTCTTCATTTCAGACTACGTCTTTGACGAGACAGTCACTGTTGTGGAGTGCGTTCTTCGCAAACACGACCTAGCAATTGAGGTGGGGGAAGCGCTAAGGGCGTCTCCACGTACGATGATGTTGCGTGTCGACGAATCGACTTTTGAAGCCTCTTGGAAGCTGTTCAGAAACATGCGCGACGCAAGTTTCACGGACTGCACATCATTTGTTTTGATGAAGTCTCTGGGATTACAAGCTGCATTCACGTTTGACAGCCACTTCAAGAAAGCAGGAATCAAAACAATACCCTAATCCAGGGTCGAACCAAGGACTCCGCCGGTTTCTCACGTACCGTCACAACGCTAGGGTGGTAACCGCTCACAGGCGGTGGGTCTTATTGGTTAGTCATTTGTCGTTTGACTCGTTCGACAAATGTCTCGAATTTGGTGGGTGTGCGGTCGAGCAGGTGAGATAGCGCGTGCGGGTTGCCCCAGAAACCGTGACGGTCGTAGTAGTGGAACATCTTGACGAGCGTCTTGATCTGATACTCGCCCATGCCTGAGGCTTGGGCTTGGCGGGTCCATGCCTCAATCGTTACCTGCTCAGCATGTACCGGCCGTTTCAGATGTTTGCTTAGGATCTCAGCAACCTGTGTCTGTGTTAGCGCTTCTGGGCCAGCCAGCTCATACGTCGCGCCTAGATGACCCGGCTCAGTTAGGACAACAGCCGCGGCTTCAGCAACATCCTCAAGATGAACCATGCTCATGCGAGCCTCCACTGAGTACGGCACCGCGTACACTCCACGCTCAACAATCTCCTGCCACCCCCCCAGGACGTTCTGCATGTAAGAAGCCGGCTGCAGAATCGTGTACGGC
>JBAVVE010000239.1:0-1532 GCA_049697135.1 Bathyarchaeia archaeon
CCCTATGCTGCAAGCAAAGCTGCCGCAGACAGGTTGTGTTACGGTTACTATAGCACATACAAACTGCCGATTGTGATAGTTCGCTGCTTCAACACATATGGTCCTCGTCAGGCGCGGATTGGCTACACCGCCGTCATTCCAAAGTTCATAAAGAGACTCCTTAGCGGGCTTCCACCGGTTATCTACGGTGACGGTAACCAAACAAGAGACTACATGTACATAGAAGACGCAGTCCACGCTTACGACCTCATCCTTAACAACTACGAGAAAATGATTGGACAAGCTGTGAATTTCGGAACCGGCAAAGAAATCACTATTTCGGACTTGGCGAATACGCTGATTTCTTTGACAGGACTGGAGGGGAAAGTCAAGCCGATCCACGTCGATCCCAGGCCGGGAGAAGTCAAGAGACTCTGCTCAGACATTGGACTCGCAAAGCAGACTTTGGGCTTTGAACCCGCGCATAGCATTGCAGACGGTCTACGGGAGACTATCAACTGGTACAGAGAGGGTCGATACGAAGAATGGCTTCCAAACGAGGACTGAGTATATGCCAGCGGGAAGGATCCCCTTCTGCCTGCCGTGGATAACCAAAGACGACTCGGAGGCCGTAGCCGACGCCCTGATGTCACAATGGCTCACCGACGGCCCCAAGCTCTCGCAATTTGAAGAGGCCCTCGCCGAGTATCTTGATATCAAGCATGTAGTCGCTGTCAGCAACTGCACGGCTGCGCTTCATCTCGCAATGTGCTCACTGGACATCAGTGTTGGCGACGAAGTCATTCTTCCAGTATTCACCTTTGCTGCTACGGCGAATGCGGTGCTATATCGCGGGGCAAAACCTGTTCTTGCTGACATCGATCCATCAACTCTCAATGTCTCTCCTGACGAGATCAAGAACAAGTTAAGCAAACGAACAAAGGCCATAATCGTGGTGCACTACGCCGGACAACCCTGCGACATGCGCACGATCATGGAGATCGCCAATGACCGTAGCTTGCCAGTCGTTGAGGATTGTGCTCATTCACTTGGCGCGACATGCATGGGTAAGAAAACTGGAACCATAGGAACTGCGGGCTGCTTCAGTTTCTATCCGACAAAGAACATCACAACCTTGGAAGGCGGGATGATCACCTCAAACGATGACCACGTTGCGAGAAAAGCAAGACTACTCAGGTCGCATGCCATGACAAGGACGGCCTCGGAAAGAGAGAGGGAATCCTCGTGGTTCTACGACATAGTGGATTTGGGGTACAACTACCGACTTAACGAACCGCAGGCCGCGCTTGGCATGTCGCAGCTACGAAGACTCGAAGACGCGAACAGAATGAGGATTTCGGCAGCCCGCGAGTACAATCAATCTCTTGCTGCTTGTCCCGGAATAGTGACACCTTCTGTCACTCAAGGACACGTCTTTCACCTATACGTTATCAGGGTACTCAAGGAGAGGTACGGGCTCTCTCGAGACGAACTGTTTCGAAGGCTGAGCAGAGAAGGAATCGGACTCAGCGTTCACTACACACCCCTACACC
>JBAVVE010000240.1:0-3593 GCA_049697135.1 Bathyarchaeia archaeon
GCTCTGAGGCGTTCGTTGCCCTTGTGCTTTGGAATTGCAGACAGGAATTCCTGGAATGCTATGACCTTCTCCTTAGTCGTTCGCGCCTGCTGAGCCTTGTTCCACTTTGCTTTTGCTTCGGCCGTGAGGTTTGCTGGCAACGAGCGTCCACCGCAGTAAGTCTAAGCTGGATTCGGAAAAACCTTGGTACCCAAGTCCGGCTAAGGAAATGTCAGGCCGAATCTCGGCTCTTCTCTGGCAACGTCTATGCCCCACAGAATTGTGATCATCTTTAAATACGTTCCAAGCACTTACGCCTCGTCACCAAATCAAGGAGCTTTAGAATCCCCAAATGGCGGAAGTCTGCTCGACGTGCGGTCTCCCAAAGGATATTTGCGTCTGCGGCACCATCAGCATGGAACAACAGCTCGTGAAGGTCCGCCTTGAAACACGGAAGTGGGGCAAGCCCAGCACTGTTATTGAGGGTATTGATGCAAAGAGCGTAGATCTTGCTGGCCTGGCCGGGAAGCTGAAGACCTACTGCGCATGCGGCGGAACCGCGAAAGACAATATGATACTGCTTCAAGGTGACCATCGCGACAAGGTTCGGAAGCTTCTGGTACAGCAAGGTTTTCCCGAAGCAAGCATCGAAATACACTGAGCAGGCATAGAGAGAGGAGGCCACGATGAATCGCTTCATCGAGGTAGTGAGAGCGCTGAAGCGTCGCAGCGAATCTTCAATAGCATGCCCACGATGCGGAAGCCTTGACATATCCAAGTCGACCGGGATGGATGGTTGGATGCTGCCTCCTCTGTATTTGTGCAGTAAGTGCGGTTATGCTGGGAGGCTTGTGCTGGAAATCGATAGCCAGGACCTCGCTCGTGATCTGAAGGATGACGACCGGACTACAGTAGAGTGACATCTGACCGACGGAGCGTTAATACTCCCCGCGGCACTGAAGTGCGCGCGCTCAGGTATACTCGGTAAGCCATGTTTGCGTCCTAGCATCTCCAATTCATACACAGATCAAGCTCGGTCTAGCGCCAGTCGGTGGTCTAGCAGAATTTGGATCTGAGACTGGCAGGCTGGGTGGGACGCTGAGACCCAGGCGAGTGCGGATCACGGATCTTCCTGTGCCGAAGACTAACTACGAGAAGGCTCGCGACGAGATGGAAGTACTACTCGAGGAAGACATCACAGTCCATCCGGTCTCATCAACTCGTGAGGTTTGGGAACCGATGTTCGGACTGTCGGAGGGCGATATTCTTGAGAGAATACGTTCACGTGCGACAGGACGCGAGTCTGGTGGAAAAGAAGGGAAAGAAAAAGGGGTGATAACGGACTGCCTACTCACACGTTGAGCTTGAGGGACTCTTTGAGACCTTTGTATCTGTTGCGGACGGTGACCTCAGTCACGTTTGCGACTTCAGCGATCTCTTTCTGTGTCTTCTTCTCTTGTTGGAGAACGCATGCGACGTAGAGGGCTGCAGCTGCAAGGCCCATTGGGTCCTTGCCTGCTACGATGCCCATCCTTCGTGCTTCGTTGATTATGTCCATTGCTCGTCGCTGGGTCGGCATGCTGATGTCGACTTTGGTCGCTATCTTTGAGACGCATTTCACTGGGTCCTCGACGGGCATTCTGAGATCAAGTTCTCTGACGAGAAGTCGATAGCAGCGGGCGACATCCTTCTTGCGTATGCGTGTTGCTGCTGAGAGGTCTTTGAGTGTCCTCGGTGTTTCTGACAGTCTGCACGCGGCGTAGAGCGATGCTGCCGCGATTGCGGCTATGGATCTTCCACGTACGAGCCCACTCTCGAGGGCTTTCCGGTAGATCACTGCTGCTCGTTCCTTGATCGGATTCGGGATGTGTAGCTTGTCGGTCAATCTGTCAAGGTCGGCCATTGCCTGAGCGAGATTCCGATCTGCAGATGAATGAACTCGGGTTCTGATCTGCCACTTCCGAAGCCTAAGCATTTCGAGGCGCGTTGCCAGTGGCAGTTGGCGTCCGTACGCGTCTCTATTCACTCTATCTATCACGGTCGAGAGGCCCTTGTCGTGGATAGAGAAGGAAGTCGGAAGGCCAACACGGCCACGCTCGTCTCTCTCTTCCTTCGTAAAAGCACGCCACTCGGGCCCACGATTGATCGCATGTTCACTCAGAACTAGGCCGCAATGGTGACAGATGACCTCGCCCAGGTCGAAGTCTTCGACGAGGTCACTGCTCCCGCATTCGGGGCAGTTCGTTATCTTTCCAATCTTCTTCGTCGTTGCGGCCATTTCTCTTCACACTTACCACTGAGGGATACCTTACGCGCCATCTGTCGCCAAACCTCACCTTCACAACGCAGTCCGGAACGGAAGGCTTCATTTGGTCGGAAGGCATAATAGCCTCAGATAAGTTATATTTAAAACTTCTCCAAAAAGGGGATATATGCCGTTGATTGAGGCGCCGCAACTGCTTGATCTAAGGATAGAATGGAATCTAACAGGAGTAAAAGGCTGGAATTGTCGCGTAAATGGCGCAGAGGCCCAAAAATGACCGCGCCGGGCCAATTAATCCGCACAATGGCAAAAAATAAGCATTCTTGGTCATTGTTCAGTGGGGAGCCGCCAGACAAGGCACCTACGTGACGTACTGAGGTGCTTTCGGTATCTTTTTCAGTAGATGGCGTGGTCTCACCGCGGGTGGACGGGGATGTCTCGGGACGAACAAGTGATCGCTGCGATCGAGAAGGTGGAGCCGAGCGTAGTCAACATCAGCACAATCCGATTCGAGCGAGATGCATTCCTGCACGTGCACCCGGCTCGGGGGTTGGGTTCCGGATTCATCTTCGACAAGCTCGGGCACATACTCACAAATCACCATATCACTGCTGGGTCGCGTGAGATTGAGGTTGCACTGACTGACGGAAGAGCCTTTGAAGGAAGGCTCGTCGGCTCGGATCCCGCCAATGATCTTGCAGTAGCAAAGATAGACGCAACTGACCTGCCAGTGGCTGAGATGGGAGACTCAAACGAGCTGAAGGTAGGTCAGACTGTCATCGCCATTGGAAACCCCTTCGGACTGGTCGGCGGTCCATCCGTCACTGTCGGCGTGGTGAGTGCACTGAATCGTCACATACTCGCGGAAAGGGTCTACGAGAAACTGATTCAGACGGACGCCTCAATCAATCCTGGGAACAGTGGAGGCCCACTCCTTGACCTGACTGGGAAGGTCGTAGGAATAAACACAGCCAACATTCCCGGAGCTCAAAGCATCGGATTCGCAATACCAATTAACACTGCCAAGACGGTACTGGAGGACATTGTGAAACACGGTAGAGTCACTAGACCTTGGCTAGGCATCATCGGTATCGACATCTCTCGTGAACTTGCTCGAAGATTCAACTTGACAGTTGATACTGGAGTCATGGTGATGAGAGTGATTCCCGAAAGCCCAGCTGAACGTGCAGACTTGCAGTCCGGTGATGTGGTAGCCGCGGTTGGCGATGCACACGTGGCTTCAATGGAGGATCTTCAAAGGGAGATAAGGACTAGGACAGCTGGTGACGCTGTGTCGCTAGTTGTCGTCAGAGGATCAGATGAGGGGAGAGTCCGCGTCACGCTCTAAGCT
>JBAVVE010000241.1:0-10328 GCA_049697135.1 Bathyarchaeia archaeon
ATCTTCATCATCTCTGCTATGCTTGCTGCCAGTTCCTTGTCTGCGAACTGAGTGATCTTCTCGCATGTCTGTATCTCGGGGGAGAGGGCGCTCACCTCTGCCTCCAATGATGATACTCGGTTCTCGATCTTGCGGATCTCCTCTTCTGAGAGTGAGCCTGCCACGGGGACAGGCTCGACTTCCCCGGATGTTGCTTGGAGGAGATTGTTCAGGCTTGCGAGCTTGGAACCGACTGTGGTTAGTCGGTAGAGTCCCTCAGATGCGGGGCGCGGAGTAACCGCTCCTCCGTAGCCCTTGAGCATGTCCTTCACATCAAGCAGTTCTAGCACTCTGGCCTCGCGAAGATACGCGACTACCGAATCGAAGTAGTCCTTGTGGACGATGATCTCCACGCGTTTCATCTTTGCTGGGAGGAGCATGCCTCTCGCCCCCTTACGGAACAGCTTGCCGGGACACGCTAGGTCCTCTTAAGACTTGGGCCGGTACGACAGAACCAAAACAATACTGCATGCCAGTCGGCGGGGCGGTTGGCAGCGTACTCCCAAATCATTCAACGACCTGCACATGGTCAGGAACCAACGAGCTTTATCCTCAGGACCCGAACTGTAGGTCAGGGTCCGTTACCGATGTCAAAATGCGACAAGTGTGGCATTGCTCATGAACACCTACATAGGTGCGAGTATTGTGACAAGCACTTCTGCTCAGAACACTACGCTGAGCACATGTCGTGGGAACGTAGGCATGCAGGACTAGCCTCCGAGCGAGGGCGGTTCTGGAGAAAGAGAACGACTCAAAGGTAGGCCTATTGCTAGTACTCTCTCTCAAGTGCAAAGTCAGCCAGGGACATCAAGGCCTCTTTTCCTGCGCTTTCTCTTAGAATCGTAATCTCTGACCTCGCTTTCTGAATGTGTTCTCTTGAGGCACGTCCTGCGTAGTCCAAAGCCTTCTGCCGCATTGCTTCAAGCGGATCCTTCTGGTTCTTACCATCGTTCTGATTCAGCATCTGGCCAACAATATCACGACGCGAAGTTTCGCCCAGATAGTGGGCAAGCACTAGGTTAGCTCTCTCTACCTTCGCGGGGGTGGAACCGCTAGTAATGTCCAGTATATCGTCTCTTATTTGGAACGCGACGCCTACGGCCCTCCCGTAGTCGTACAAGCCGCCGATCTCCTCACGAGATCCACCTCCTACTAGCCCGCCTATCCCGGCGGAGGCACCGAACAGCGAGCCCGTCTTCAGGTCGGCGATGTTGAGATAATGTTCAACGTCCATTGCGATGCCTGAAATGACGTCGAGCATCTCACCCTTGCTCAGTTCGACTAGAGCCCATCCGATCATCTTCATTATCTTCGGATCTTTGTAGTCTGATAGAACCTCGACTCCTTTCGATGCAAGAAACAATCCCGAGCTGATTGCCTTGTCATCGTTGAATGCAATGTTCAGTGTAGGCCTGTCTCTGCGGAGTCTGTCTTTGTCGATCAAGTCGTCGAAGATGAGCGAAGCTGCATGAACGAATTCCACAGCGGCTGCTGCATTCAGTGCTTGTCCCTCCTCTCCAGCGACTGCTTGGGTGGCGAGGAGAACCATTATTGGCCTTAGCCGTTTTCCTCCTGTTTTGAAGGTGTACTTGACAAGCTCTCTTGCCTCGTCCTGCTCGAATCCGGACGAGAGTATCCTGTCTATGCGCTCGTCGACGAGTCTGCGTTTCTCTTCCATGAGCTTGGTGAATTCCATGTGGTCCAAGTCCGAGCGCGGCTAGTTTCCAAATAGAGATACATAAGTAAATTCTCGGGTGGACGATCCTTGCTCAGCATCTGCAACCCGAGGCCAAGTCTTCAATCGCAGCCAGCTGGTTTCTCGCTTTCACGACTCCGCTGGCGAGAATGACTCCCTGCGTTCCGAGCCTAAGTGCTTCCCTGACGTCGTTCCCGGACGTGATTCCTGCACCGCAGAGGATCATGACGTCCTTGTTGATTCTTCTAATTCGTGACACGGTATCGGTGATTATCTCCGGCTTAGCCTTTGAGACAGCGACTCCGCTTCCGATCAGCTCGGGTGGCTCGACTGCAACCATGTCCGGATTCAACGCTGCGATTGCCTCGGCGATTCCTGGAGTGTTCGCGCACACTGTGGTCGTCAGACCGAGACCTCTGGCCCTTACGATCGTATCTTCGATAACGTCTGCCCTGAGCCTTCGCTCCGAGTGGTTGATTATGACCCCGGAAGCGCCTGCCTCTAGCACCGACTCAGCAAGCATGTGACCTGTATGTGAGCCCGCAGCAATTGGATCGATATGCTGGGCAAAAACTGGAACTTTTGCCTGCTGTGAGACGAGTCTGATATCTGCGGCCTGAGGAGCAACCGCGACCACAACACCGAGTTTCTCACTGACTTGCTGCGCATATTTCGCCAATTGGACTGCTCTCGCACCCGTGGCTTCGAGATAGCATTTGAAGTTCAATAGGATAATAGGCGGCGAGATTCTGCTGTGAGCCATTTTGCAAACTAGCCTTGCGGCAACAGCGACAAGACCACAGAGACTTAAGTCTTCACAATGTCGCGGCGGGGTATCCTTGGACTGAGACGCGGGAACCGTAATATAGACTCAACTGGGGATACAATGGGCCGAGGGTACATGGCTGCTCAGCCTCGGAAGACGACGGTCTCTGTGATCAAGGCTGACGTAGGTTCTCTCTCTGGTCATGCAACAGTTCACCCCAAACAGCTTGAAGTCGCACGCCAATTCCTAGAGAACGCACGAACAAAGGGAACGATATCCGACTATCACGTGACACATGCGGGCGACGACCTAGAACTGATAATGACCCATACAAGTGGAGAGAATAACCGATCGATTCACGAGCTTGCATGGAAGTGCTTCAAGGAAGTCACAGAGAAAGTATCAAAGCCTCTGAAACTGTACGCTGCAGGTCAAGATCTTCTGGCTGAGGCCTTCTCAGGCAATGTCAAGGGCATGGGCCCCGGGGTCGCGGAGATAGAGTTCGTAGAAAGACAGAGCGACCCTGTCCTGGTTTTCATGGCAGACAAGACTGAACCTGGTGCCTGGAATCTGCCCCTCTTCAAGATCTTTGCTGACCCGTTCAACACGGCAGGCTTGGTGATTGACCCAGCATTGCATGACGGTTTCATCTTCACGGTCTTCGATCTTGTCGACAACATTGCGGTCGACATGAGATGTCCTACCGAGACGTATGATCTGCTTGCGTTGATAGGCACTCCAAGCAGGTACGTCATTGAGAGGATACGTAGGAGTGACGGATTGCCTGCTGCCGCGGCGAGTACATCGCGCCTCTCACTAATTGCCGGCCGATACGTCGGCAAAGACGACCCGGTGTGCATCGTCCGTGCACAGCACGGGCTTCCAGCAGCAGGTGAAGTCCTAGAAGCGTTCGTGTTTCCTCACTTGGTCGCCGGCTGGATGAGAGGCTCTCATTATGGCCCACTGATGCCTGTCAGCGCCGACGAATCACAAAACAAGGTCAGCCGGTTCGACGGCCCACCTAGAGTTGTAGGCCTTGGATTCCAAGTCAGCGACGCGAAATTGATTGGCCCAACTGATCTTTTCGCCGATCCTGCCTTCGAGAGATCAAGAGAGACAGCCAATCTTGTCGCCGACTACATGCGGTTACACGGCCCCTTCATGCCACATAGACTTGGGCCCGAGGATATGGAATACACAACCCTACCCGAGGTTCTGAAGAAACTGAAGGACCGGTTCCGGAAAGGCTAGTTTCTTTGATCGGGCACAGGAACTAGGCAACTCAAAACCGCTCGCCCAAAAGGGCCGCAAAAATGCTATTATGAAAGAACCCTAATCCTCACAGGGGTTACCACCATTGTCACTCAGAGTCTTGATTTGTGATCCTATTCACCAAGACGGAGTCAAGTTGCTCCGCGACGCGGGTTGCGAAGTCGCAGAGCGACCGAAGATAACGAAGGAAGAACTCCTTGCTGACGCGGAGAACTTCGACGTACTCGTCGTCAGAGGACGGACGAAGGTTACCGCAGACGTCGTCAGCGCCGCGACCTCTCTCAAGGTGATTGCTCGATCAGGAGTTGGTCTTGACAACATCGACCTTGACGCCGCGAAGAAGCGAGGGATAACTGTGGTGTCGACGCCCGGAGCTCCAGCAACCAGCGTGGCAGAGCTTGCAGTTGGCCTGATGATCTCCGTTTCTCGGCAGATCCCCTTGGCAGATCAGGCGATGAAACAGGGGCAGTGGACAAAGGCTCAGCTTCATGGTCACGAGCTAAGAGGTAAGACACTGGGCGTTCTTGGAGTCGGCGGGCGTATAGGCTCCGAAGTGGCCCGGATTGCTGCGCACGGATTCGGGATGAGAGTCATCGGGTACGATGCCGTCGACGTTGCGGAGAAGGCGAGGCAGATAGGGTTTGAGGTCTCCTCAGACTTGGATGCCCTGCTTGAGAAGGCAGACGTAGTATCGATTCATGTTCCCTACCTCCCGTCAACTCACCACCTAGTCAACGAATCCAGAATTCGCCGAATGAAACAAGGCGCCGTACTGGTGAACACATCACGAGGCGACATCGTCGATGGAAAAGCACTTCTCGCCGCCATCAAGGAAGGAAGACTGGCAGGCGTCGGGCTTGATGTCTTTCATGATGAACCCCCGAAAGAGGACTGGGAGAAAGAGCTTGCATTACTCTCGAACGGATGTTCTGTATGTACGCCTCACATCGGAGCCCAGACATTCGAGTGTCAAAGGCTTGAAAGTGTCACCATAGCACAAGAGATAATCAAACTGCAGGAAGCAGGATGGAAATGAGCATATCGATAAACGAGTTCGCTCGACTGGACATCCGTGCGGCTAGGATTGTCAACATCGAGAACATCTCCGGCATGAATAAGATAATGAAAGCCAAGATGGACCTTGGGGACCGAACAGCAGATGCGATCGTCGGCGGTGCCGAATACTACAGGCCGGAAGATCTGCAAGGGAAGGTTATTGCAGTAGTCGCCAACATGGATCCCAGAACCGTGGCGGGAGTAAGATCTGAATGCATGCTTCTTGCTGCGGATCATCGTGGGAAGCCTATGTGGCTCACTCTTCCAGACGATGTACCACCCGGCACCAAAATAAGGTGAGGGCCGCCGGAACGGACTCGTTGCAGAGCAACTGAACCTTATATAGACACTCGGTCAATGGGTGTCGCCACATCACGAAATCACTCCATGGAGATTCCGAAATGCAGCGCCGAACGTTACTCGCCATCTATCTACTAGCCACACTGGTGTTCTCTTGGTCTGCAACTAGCGCGTATGCTTCTTCGGTTCAGTACTCAATACAGGACGAGAAAGCGTCAGTCAACCTTGTCCTGCATTTCTTTCAAAACATGACCTCTATGCCCAGCATCAACACGCCACTTTCAGGCTTGTCAGCCGAGGATCTGGCCAGCGCATTGAATGAGGGCCTTACCGCGAAGGACCCCAGCGCGTCGATCTCCTCGGTTTCTGGAGAGATCGTCTCGGACAAGGGCTGGATCAATTCTACAATCCATTTCGAGGTGTCCGGAATATCGGTGTCGAGAGGGGATCTCCTAATCGTGAACTGTTCGTGGATCTCGTTCAATGTGTCCCGTGATCTTAGACTCGGTAACCTCAGTTACAACCGAATCGGAGCCGCGTACGTTAGGCCCACGCTGGAAACCTATGTCAAGTATATCGGGGCACCTCTCAACGCAACTGTTCCCGAGGTAATGCTACTGTCAGGAGGACAGGAGCTAGGAGCAGTGCCAGCATTGAACATGGCAGGGAACGCAACCCTCCTTGACTTCGCAAGCCTCAGTGAACCCATCGAGAAGTGGCAGAGAACCTACAACATGACCGAAGATTCGACAGCGTGGGTCAACGAAGCAGATCCCGCCGTGGATCTGAAAGTCGTCGTGACACCACAAGACGGCACACCGTCAATGTATCAAGCATCCTACAGGTACAACGCTACGATATCCATTAGCGGCCCAGCCCAGGCCGAAGGGAATACAATAGGGACGGAGGCGCAGGGCGGAAACAAGCTGCTACTTATGCTCGGGGTAATTGTGGGCAGCTTTGTCGTGGCTGTGGCGGCTAGCTGGCGATACAGGTCGCGACGTAGGCAGTTGCCTCGGAAACGGAAGTAGTCGTACTTTCAAACTATACGGTCTCGGACCATACGAGCAAGCAGGTCTTCACTGAAGAGGCTTGGGAAGTGCTTTCGCAGAAGCCCTTTGTATAATGTTGCCTCATCTTCGCTCATGTACTGGAACATATAGGGCCCTAGGTACGGGGATGGCTCGCCTTCTCTTGTGATGAACTCGACGTGCATGAGCGGGTCGCCGCGTTTGATCGTGATAGGTTGGCGATCATTGCTCAGGTTAACAAGTTCTAGGGCCAGCCTTCCCACGAATCCACTGTGAACCTTGGCCGCGTTCAGGAACGACAGACCCATTCTGCCGTACTTGCTCTTGGCGGTTAGGTGAGCAACGTAGTTCGGAGGAGTAAAGACGACCTCATGAGAGATCAAATTCTTGTGTTCAAGGTAGTGTAGAGTAGTTTCGTCTCTTACTGTGAGAACGTAACCGTCCCCGTCGAGCAGGTTGAAGTCGAAAGGATAAATGCACTTCAGCGAGTTGACAAGTTCAACGATTCTGTCCTTTCCGAGTATACCCACATCAGCCACTCTCCGCTCGCGCCAATTCACGCATCATACCCGTTTCAGCTCTTGCCGCCCAGTCATGGTGTCGGATTCACAGCCGATGTGAAAGTGAGTTCCAGGTTCATGACTCCAGAGGAATCCTGCACATTTGAGGCAACTTTCAGAGTGACTGTGGTCTGTGCTCCAAATCCAATGAAGAATGAAGCTGGAACGGTGAATACGGTGGACACGAGCCGAACTTCCTTCGAAGTGTTGTTCACAATGGCTGTAGCGTTGGTGACTCGCAGTCTTATTGTGTCATATTGTCCAAGTGATAGAGAACCTAATGCAATCGTCTGAGTTGAGTCGACCATTGTCAGATCTACCTGGGTTGACTCATTGGTTACCTGAGACCAGCCTGATGGTGCGTTGGTGTCTGCTCTGTGCGCACTGATCTCGGTAATCGTAACATACAGATGTTCCACAGGAAGACCCGAAGATGGCGACAATGATACTCTCACGCTGCCTGCCGCGAGTGGAGGAAAGACTAAGAGGAATGCGATCAGCAGGAGCACAGCCACGGCGACGACTTGTTTTGCCCGCATTGAAGTTCAGCTTCAGGCGTCCCTATCACATGTGAACTGCATATAATCGTTTCAAGTTCTTTGCCGTTGTTCAGCCTGATGCGGGCTGGGTCTGGACTATTGGTTCGCCACAGAGCTGAGCTATTCTGTTCCAGTTGCTCTCGACTTGCTTCTTGAGTTCCTCAAGGTTTCTCGCAAACTCTGGGGCGAAAAGATGCCTGAATCTCCCTTGGGGTTTTAGGAACTCCTCGAGAGGCACTGGCTTGGGGACTTTCATGCTGAGCTTGTACTTCCCATTTTCAACCTCATACAGAGGGAAGTATCTTGTCTGAACCGCGAGCTTGGCGAGCTTGATGGTTTCGCTTGTGTCGAATCTCCAGCCAAGCGGACATGGCGCCAGCACGTGTAAGACGGCCGGCCCGTTGACAGCTGTGGCTCGTCGAACCTTGCTAATGTAATCATTCCAGAAGGCGACAGAAGCCGTCGCTGCGTACTCTATTCCGTGCGCGGCGCAGATGCCGATCAGGTCTTTCTTCGGATTCAGCTTGCCGGGGATCTTCGAACCTGCAGGGGTTGTCGTCGTCGCCGCTCCATAAGGAGTAGCTCCGGACCTCTGTATTCCTGTATTCATGTACGCCTCGTTATCATAGCAGATGTACGTGAAATCATGCTTCCTTTCCAGAGCACCGGATAGTGCTTGGATTCCGATGTCAAAGGTTCCTCCGTCTCCGCCGAAAGCTATCACGTCGACTGCATCAGCTCTTCCCTGTGCCTGTAGGGAAGCCTCAATTCCTGATGCTACTGCTGCGGTATTCTCGAAGAGTGTGTGGACCCAAGGCACCTTCCATGCCGTGTCAGGGTAGATTGTGCTGGCAACCTCAAGGCATCCGGTGGCGTTCACAATAATGGCCGGCCTTTCTAGGGCTTTCATGGTGATGCGTGCTGTCGCTGCAGGGCCACATCCTGTACACATCCTGTGACCAGGCCCGAACAGCTCTCTCGTCGGAAGCTCTTTCAGCGCAACCATTACTGCCTCACCCCCAGATAGGATACTGATGTATCAACAGGCGTCCCGTCCGCGCATCGGAGCGCCTTTTCGAACACCTGTTCAATGTCAGTAGGTTTCACGTCTCTGCCACCTAGGCCGCAGACGACGTTGAGTATTCTCGTCTGAATCTGGGTCTGAACTTTGGTTGAAGCGATGTCACTGCAGAGGGCACCGTAAGGTGCTCCAAATGACACAGCTCGATCGATCACACCTGTGCATTTCACTTTGGACAGAAGCTCTGCTATTGTTCTTGTGGGAAAAGGCCTGTACTGCCAGATCTTTAGTACGCCGACTCGTTTCCCTTGCTGGCGCAGCCTTGTCGCAACGGTCCGGGCTGTACCGGCGATGCTGCCCATGCAGATTACTACTGCTTCCGCGTCCTCGACATTGAAGCAGGAAACATCTGAGTACTGTCTGCCTGAGACCTTCTTGAACTCATCAGCAACAGCTGCGATCACAGGCGGTGTCTTGTCCATTGCATCGACCTGTTGACGTTTGAACTCCGAATAGTAGTCCGGGAGTGTGAGTGCACCGAAAGTCATCGGGTTGTCTGGGTCGAGTCTGTACTTGGGTTGCCTCTTGCCCACTAGCTTGCTGACCTCGCCGTCCTCAAGAATCGCGACCCCTTCCATCGCATGTGAGATCGTGAATCCGTCCAAGTTCACAGTTACCGGGAGTGAGACGTTGTGATCCTCTGCGATCCTGAAGGCTTGAAGTGTCCAGTCGTATGCTTCTTGCGCGTTCTCAGCGTAGATCTGGATCCAGCCGCAATCCCGCGAGCCCATCATGTCAGAGTGATCGTTGTGAATGTTGATTGGGGCAGAGAGAGCCCTGTTCGCAACAGCCATCACAATAGGAGTGCGTAGGCCTGAGGCGAGATAGAGCACCTCATGCATCAACGCCAAACCCTGACTTGATGTGGCGGTGAAGACTCGTGACCCTGCTAGGCTCGACCCCACACAGGCCGACAGCGCCGAGTGCTCAGACTCTACACAGACGAACTGAGTGTCGACCTCTCCATCTGCTACGTAGTCGCTGAATCTCTCTACCATGATTGTCTGCGGAGTGATCGGATAGGCTGCGACAACGTCAACTTTCGCTTGCTTGGCTGCGAAAGCAACAGCCTCATCACCATTCATCCCAACGATCTTCTGCGAAACCACTTTCGCCATTCTAGGTCTCCTCCGTCATCGAGACTGCCTTCGTCGGACATTCTGTCGCACAGATACCGCATCCTTTGCAGTAGTCATAGCTGAACTCGATCGTTTTCGCACCTCGCATGATGGCCGGCTCAGGGCAGTAGATCCAGCAGAGGAGGCAGTTCGTGCACTTCTTCGCGTCCAAAACGGGACGCTTGAGCCGCCAAGTTCCAGTCTTGTTCTGTTCCGCAGAACCGGGGGTTAGGAGCACCGCGCCGATCGGAAGCGAAGTCCATCCAGGTTTGCTTTCTTCTGCACTCATGTCCTATTTCACCATGTCATAAACTCGCCGCACTAGTTCGATGTTTTTCTCTCCAAGGCTTCCCGGAAAACGCTCCTTGATTGAGGCCTCTATTGAACGGAGAGAAGCGAGCGGTGCGACCCTTGTTAGAGCTCCGAGCATCGCAGTGTTGACGATTGGCCGACCGGTTATTTCCATCGCCAGATGGGTCGCGTCTATGGTGCGAACTTGGTCTTCATCCAAAGAAAGTTTCGTCGCAATCTCTGCCGAGCGTTTTGGAGAGTTCAAGACGACCTTTCCTTTCTCCAAGAGCCCTCTGGTCACGTTGACCATGCTGAGGAGCGACGAATCCAGCACAGCGACGAATCCGGGGTTGTAGATCTGACTTCTAGTCTCTATGATGTCGTCACTGATTCTTGTGAATCCGGATATTGGGGCACCGAGTCGCTCAGGTCCAAACTCAGGAAATGCTTGTACGTGTTTCCCCTCAAGAAGGGCGGCCTGAGCAAGCAGTCTACTGGACGTGATGACCCCTTGCCCGGCACGCCCATGCCACCTTACCTCGTGAAGCAAATACTAGTCCCCTGAAATCCGAGCCGTCT
>JBAVVE010000242.1:0-6306 GCA_049697135.1 Bathyarchaeia archaeon
TACTCCCGCCTGAGGGAACCAGAGTTGACCTCCATTTTCGAAATTCTCTGATCTGTGCGGTTATCGATACTACGCCTGAGAAAGGATTCCGTTGCGTTGTTGACGTTTTGGAGAGGGCTGGCGCATCAGCACAGCATGGGTTCCTAAGTTCATTCTGTCAATTTGACGAGCGGCATAGTCGTCTAGAGTTCTGACCAATATGGTCATGAAACGCTTCATGCTCTCCATAACCGCAGAAATGGAGAAAGCACTAGAAGCCGAACGAAAGAAACGGCTCCTAGACTCGATACCGGAGACCGTCAGAGTCATACTCAGCGAGTATCTTTCAGGGTACGCTGGTCAAAGAAAGACTTGATAGAACAGAACAAGCCAACTGCTTGTAGGACTCCTGCAAGAGACAGAATCGTGAGACCGAAGGCAAAACTCACCATGTGCGCGAGAACCATGCCGCAGAATACCAAGGGGACGGCGGCTGTTGTCAGCAGGTACACAAGCTGGGAATCATAGCTCATGTCGTACGCCCTCTTCTGGCCCTTACTCTTTGGCGGACTAATTGCCCTTTTGATCATCCTCAAAGCAACGGAGACCGTAAAATGGCGCGCATTTGTACTCTTTCTCTTGTACTGTTTTGCCATGGTGTTCTTCTACTATCCTCAGTGGTTGTCGTTGCAGACTTGGTCCAGCACCTTTGGCATGGCGTTCACCGAAACCGTTGAAGAGTTCGCTGGAATCGAATGGCATGGACAGGTTTGGTTAGCCTCCATGATCGGGTCGTTCACGCTTCGCTTCACTCGGACGCAATTAGAAACAGCGACATGGATACCGGCGGTCCTAGATGCGATATCAGTCTTTGGTTTCATAGCAACTTTCATCTTCCATCTGAGCCAATACCTGTAGTGAAAATAGACCATCTTTGCGGGAAACCACCGACAGTTAACGCTAAGATCAAGACACCGTCAACTAACCAGAACCTTTTGACAGTCCGCTTGAATCAACCGACCCGACGACTTGACAGCGCTCTAATCAGGGCTCTGTTAAGTCCTAGGGCGACGAGTGGGGCTGTTAACCGTCGGGTGATGAGCTACTGTGCCGGGTTTGCTGACCTAGACTGACTAAGCTATCAGCAGCTTCTCAGCATCCCGTAAGGGAACTGAGAACTCTATGACTTGCTCTCCGTCTTTGATAGTGATTGATAGAAAGTCAGTCACGCGCCTTGCAAAGAAGTAACAGTAGGGTTCGTCTTTTGTGAGAGATACGGCATCTACTCTGCCTTCAATCAAGTCTCGGACATATCCTGCGACCGGGATGCCCCACGCAGCTTGTATTGTGTTCAGAGATTCCGACAGAGTGCTATCGCTGGCATACTGAGTTTCTCCTACTGTTCTACGAATCGAAACTCTGGACAGGTGGACGGACTTGGACATGATTACGCTACCTTTTCCTTTACGGCCTTGACAGCCTTCTCGATCTCAGCAAGTTGTTTGCTTATTTCAGTCACACGTTTGCTGATGTCGGTCAGTTGTTGCTCTAGTCCAGCCGCCTTGCTCTTGAGATCCTCAAATTGAGCGCGTATCTCTTTGATTACTCTGCTGGCAGCCTTCTCAGCAGCAGCATAGCCCATGCTTACTCACTTGGCAGAACATCATGTAAATCGCGTGAATTTAACACTTGAGGCATCCGTCATGCCAGTTTCACATCATTCTTGGAGTGGAAGTGATCACACTCCGCTCCGAGTCTGTCTCGTCTTGTGGCTTGCGTTTTGGATCAAGGTGATCCATTTGTTCTCGCCTTCGACTTTGATTCCACAAGCCTCGGCAGGGGTCTTGCCCTCTAGCGCGCCCAAGTTACCAGAACCGCCAAGAATGCAACGGATGTGTACTGCACAGGCGATATAGTGGCCCCTTCACACAGTAGTCTTGAAGCAAGCTATAACAGACAAGTGATTCACTTCATCCCCAAACAGAACAAGTCCTCCGCAATCAATAGTGTGTCATGAACGTCTCCTTCAATGTATTGCTCAAACAGTTTCCGATCATTCTTCCACAGGTCATGAATTACATCCCATTTTGTGCGACTTTGATTTGCCTTCATTCTACTCGAAACGATGTGTTTCGTGTTCTTGAACTTCAGATGCTGAAATCTGGGATGCGCAATAGCATCTTCCAGTTTAGCGGCACCAATTTCAAACTTGCAGGGGTCCATCACGTCCAATACGTAGCTTCCCACAAACGCATCCCTTAGAGCCCAGTACCACGGTTCTGGCTTCTCTTTCTTCTGTTTGAACAAGTTGTCTAATTGGCGCAATTTCAGACCGAGGATCATTTGGTCGAATTGACGGATGTTCCATCCTATCATCGCAAGAGGTCTGATTCTCTGGAGTTCGGTTCCCAGTTCGCTGACTGTTCTAACTTCATCGGCGGTTGTCTCTTCATTCAGGATGAACTTCTTGACTTCAATTTGCTTGTTAGTCCGTCTTGCGACGGCCACGCTAAGAGGAATCCTGGTAGGTTTGTCCAGTGTTGCCAAATCTGCTTCGATGTCAACGGAAACTGCGCGGCCCCATTGGCCAATCTTCAGGAGCCAGTCGACCACATGTCTGCTCAAGTCTATGTAGCTCACGTTAAACTGCCCTCCCTTTGCCTCCGCCCGTTGTTGGGCCGCTCGCAGCAATACCCATCTTTCTCAATTCAAGATCAACCATCCAGCAAGCGAGCATTCTTCTCACAGGATACTCCTCCTCATCCCTTTATAGAATCAAGTGCCCCCTCGACGCTCGTAACTGGGCTTTGCGAGGTGATTCTGTCATCAAGGTCCCTGAGCAGGTCGTTCAACTTGGATGTGAGCATGGCTACTTGGCTCAACAACCAGACCGTTCCTGACGGCAGGCCAATGGCTCCTTGTGGCTCAACATAGGGTACAGAGAACTTTCTTCGGCATTCATTGCACAAGTATCTCCTAGAAATCCCTCGGGCGTTGTATCTGAACCCGACTTTGCTGATGTCAGGCGACCCGCAGTACCTGCACTTGATCGGCCTCTCCTCGCTAGTCTCACTCGACTCTTCTGAATCAATATGGTCAGTCGCTGAAGAGAGCAAGGCGGCGTAGATGTGGGCACACTCGTCGGCAGCACTCTTGGATCCCTCCGAAATACAGTCGCATACCCACTTTCCATTCTTGAGTTCAACTAAGTACCAGCCTTTGCGGTCTTCTCTTCTGACGGCGAAGAGACAAGGGTTGAACCGTCTCACCGAGCCGTCTCGAAAGAGCCTGTAGCCTAGCTGGTTTCCAACCTCGCCGTCGACTCGTGGCCCGTGTGTTTTCTCGATAGACATATTTACATGGCCCTCACATGGATTTCATCTGGCTCAGAGGTCGGCATGTATGGGGCTTACTGCCGAAACTAAGATTGTGAAGAACCCGAAGGCACACACGATGTACATCACGATTCCAGCAGTTCTGGCTCAAGACAGCGCATACCCCTTCAAGGATGTGACCGATGTCGAAATTGAGATAATCCCAAAGGAAGGCGTACTTATTGTGCGGCCCCGCCCTCGGTCGGCATCTGCTGCCAAACGTAAGCAGCCCTAGCGGACTGTTCGGTACTGGAATTGTTGTGACCAAGACTAATTCACCGAAACCTTAGCCTTTCATTGCTCCTACGACGAGACCGAACGCGAAGCTACCGTTCACAGGAAACATTCGCACCATGCTCGGGGAGACTGCAATGGCGAATTGCGCCAAGCGAGTGAAAAGTCTCTCAAGAAGTCTAGCTAATGCAGCAAAGTCTACCTGCACGACTCCAAGGGCCGCCAACGCCATCGGTGGAATCGTGAATAATGCAACGGCCATCGCTGTCACTTTGAGTGCGGTGCCGACAATCTTCCGCAGGCCGTAGCCGACGAGGAATCCGATTATTCCGCCCGCAGTGGCCTCCGTCATGAGTGTGGCGAGTACCAGGTTTGCCGCTCCTTGTTCCAATTTCCATATCTCCTGCTGCTAACGCATGATCTCTGGGAACTTGAGGGCCTGATCGTTTTGAGGGCATACGTCTGTGAACGGACAATACTTGCATGCAGAGCCTGTCTCAGGTTTCGGTAGCTCCGAGTTGGCTAACGCTGTATGGAGTAGGGTTGCTCGCTGCATCATCCATTCTCTACGTTTTCCTAATGGAACCTGTTTTGCGATGATGTTCTTGTCGTCAACGTAGATTAGGACAAGACGATTGGCTGGGATACCGTAGAGTTCAAGCAGCGTGTAGTAGCATTGAACTTGGGCGACATGATTCTCTCTGGGGATGTGTCCCTTCTCAGCTTGCCAGTTGACGAAGCGTGTTGTCTTCAGATCGTAGATGGTTGCCGTCTCTGGATCATACGCATCGACGTATCCCACTACAGTGATAGTTCGACCGTCCAGTTCAAAGGTCGTCTTGGCGCGAAGTTCGCTCCAGCCGAGGGATCGTGCGACGTAATGGATTAGAGATCCGCGAAGCTTCGACCAGGCTGATTCAACAGTTTCTTCGGCGGATAATGTTCTCTCGAAATAGGATCTTGCTAGGCAACTCGTAAGCGTCGTGACGTGATAGGTGTCTGGTTCAGGGGTCAGACGATTCCACATCATTCGTTTCCAGAACGAGGTCGGCATCAGTTCGTTGCAGGTTGAACAGGTGAGCACGTTGCCTTCGTGGGCGCACCTCAATGTCCTTGGGACAAGTTCCGACTCGGCATTGGTCATGAAATCACGCCATGTGGACACCACATGGCCCCCAAATAAGCCTGTCCGTACTCACTTTGACTCAAGTAATTAGGACCTAAACACTCAAGGCACTAGGGCCTACGCTAAATTAGTGCCCAAGCACACAACCTCAATTTTCCGACAGGCTAAGTTGTAGTTTGGTGGACCGGGCGGGATTTGAACCCGCGACCTTCCGCACATTGGACCTGGAGTTTGCCAAGCGGACGATCTTCGGCCCTCGTGGCATACCAGACTGATCTACCGGCCCACTAAGACCGCTAGACCATCACCGGACAGTGATTGGTTTCGATGTGAATCACTATCCAACTATGTCTAGCGACATGACGCGTCTCAGTTGAGTTTGGCTGTGTTAAATGGATTATGGAAGCCCAGTGCTTCTCGGATTCGCTTTGGGTCTGGGAAAGTCTTAATTGAAGCCCGATAGGCGTACTGTCCCGGCCCAGGTGTGCCGAGGTAGAACCTCAAGGTTCCTTGAAAGCTCAGCCTGGGAGAGCACCCGATGCCTCAGCGCAGGTGAAGCTGAAGACCGGGCTGACGGCCACACGGCTGGCCCAATCGAGTGTTCAAAACCGGCGAAGCAAACGTCGGGGAAACTCACTCCCTCGGCACCAACTTCACCATGAACTCATGACGCCCAATCTCATCGCCTCACCGTTGCGCAAAATAGATCAATGCCTGAGCCACGAGTCGTTGCAGTCTTGAGGTGACGACGATGCGTGTCGGCTTCGTACAGATGAACCCGAAGCTTCTCCGAGTTGAGCAGAATGTCGACCGAGCTCTGCGATTCCTCGAGAGAACGAGAGCTGACTTGATGGTCCTCCCTGAACTCTTCAACACTGGATACAACTTCGGAAGTCGAAGTGAAGTCGAGAGAGTGGCGGAAAGAGTCCCAAACGGCTACACAACTCAGAGACTCCTAGATGTCTCACTTGATCGGAACATGACGATCGTTGCGGGCATCGTGGAGCGAAGAGGCACTAGCTTCTACAACTCGGCAGTTGTGGCGCGTCGCGGACGAGCGTTCACGTATCGCAAAGTTCACTTGTTCTTCAAGGAGAAGAAGTTCTTCAAACCAGGAAACGAGTTCAGAGTCTTCGGGGATCTAGGGGTGATGATCTGCTTTGACTGGTTCTTCCCTGAATCCGCTCGTACTTTGATGTTGAAAGGTGCAAAGATAATCGCACACCCATCGAATCTGGTCCTCCCATTTTGCCCACATGCTATGCGGACTAGATGCATTGAGAACCGAATTTTTGCGATAACAGCCGACAGGGTCGGTAGGGAGAGAGATCTCAAGTACATCGGGCGATCTGAGATACTCGACACGAAAGGCCGTGTCCTCTACTGCGCCTCATCGAATCGAGAAGAGGTTGTAGTTCGCGAGATTAACCTTCGAGAAGCGGCGAACAAGAGAATGACTTCGATGAACGATCTTATCCACGACAGGAGGCCGGAAGTATACCTTCGTTAGCTTCGTCTGCTGCTTCATGCCTGTAAGTACTAGTATGTCTTTCAGGTGGCTGATAAATAATAGATTCTCGGCATATGTTGGAG
>JBAVVE010000243.1:0-1994 GCA_049697135.1 Bathyarchaeia archaeon
GAATAAAGCAACTGAATGATCAAGGCGGTCGACCTACTGTTGCTCCTTCGTCTTTGGCTTCGACCGAGTCGTTGGAGCATTTCTCGCCCATCGATAAGCCAAACGTACGTTGGAATGATATTGCGAACCTGCACGACGCCAAGCTTGCGGTCGAGGAGTCCGTGATCTATCCGGTCAGGCGGCCAGACCTCTTCCCGCTCGGGTGGCCGAGAGGAATACTATTTTTCGGTCCTCCAGGATGCGGCAAGACCCTGCTGGCTGCAGCAATAGCGACAGAGATCAATGCGGACTTCTACTGCGTGGACGCAGCGACTGTCATGTCCAAATGGTTGGGCGAATCGGAAAGAAACGTCTCGAATCTGTTTCAAGAAGCAAGGCGAACGGCCGCTTCCGGAAAGCCATCGATAATCTTCATCGATGAAGTTGACTCTCTCGTGGGAATCAGGGCACAGGAAGTCGGGGGAGAAGTCCGCACAAGGAACCAGTTCCTGAAGGAGATGGACAGCATTCTCGACAAGGCTAGCCCAATTTACGTGTACGTCGTAGGCGCAACAAACAAGCCATGGGTTCTCGACGAGCCTTTCATTCGCCGCTTCCAGAAGAGAATATTCGTTCCCTTGCCCAACGTTGAGGCACGAGCCGAGCTCGTTTCCATCTACTCAAAGAACTTGAGCATGAACGACGACATGCAGAATGATGAACTGGTTCGAATGACAGAGGGCTTCTCTGGGAGCGATATACGTGACATACTGCAGTCCGCACAGATCAGAGTTGTTAGAGAGTTGTTCGAATCAAAGAAGATAACCGATTGATCACGCCCCAGACCAATCTGCATGGAGGATATTCGTGACACCCTTAGGAGGCGGCGTCCAAGCGTCTCATCTGAGATGCTTCGATATTACGACAAGTGGTACGAAACATACAAGGCGTTGTGAGAACATGATAATCTCAACCGATTCAACTGACCTCAAGATTCTGGCAGAGCTTGTTGAGAACGCCAAGTCTTCATTCGTGGACATAGGGAAGAAGCTAGAGCTTCATCCGAACGTGGTCGCATACAGAGTCAACAAGCTGGAACGTCTTGGCATCATAAAGGACTACACTACGAGGCTCGACCTCGAGAAGCTTGGTCTATCCGAACAGATCTTTGTGGCCGTCAGCTTGCCAGGCAATTTAGAACGCGAGCGAATCCTCCAGGAAATCGCCTCGATGCCACAAACAACGCAAGTAGTGTGTTCTCTTGGCGAACCCGAAAGCATTCTGTTCCTGGTTGGAAAGAACAAGGCTGACCTCGACAGGACCATGTGGAGACTCAGAAACATGAACGTGAAGATCGAGTACACCGGCTCAATCGTACGAATCTACGAAGAAGGTGGCCTCTGCAGCTTCCTGAAACTGCTGGCCGAGGAATTCGGGGAATCCAAGGACCTCTGTAAACAGCCGGTAATAGCTCAGTAATGAGAAGGAGGGAGAGAGAGTGTTTAGAGAAAACCAACCAATGTTCGGCAAGATTAGGGAAACGTTCCACCCAACGCCTATTCGCAAACGGATAATGGAGGCGCTCTTCAAACTCAAGATGCAGCTTGCACGCTTGGACAGGACAGCTCAGAAAATGCAGCAACGTGATGCGACACTGCACAGCAAGTGTGTGACAGCCATTCAGCAGAAGAACACACAGCTCGCTTCCATGTACGCAAATGAGTGTGCAGAGATACGAAAGATGGCCAAGGTGGTTCTGCAGAGTCAACTTGCACTGGAACAGGTCGCGCTCAGGCTGGATACCGTAATGCAATATGGCGATGTAGCACATGCCATGATGCCAGTCGCCAGTGTGGTCCGCACGATCAAAACACAGCTTGAAGGTGTGCTTCCTGAAGTGTCCATGGAACTTGCATCAGTTAACGAATCACTTGAGTACCTCGTGATGCAGGTCGGCGAGGCCACTGACCAGTCTTTTGACACGTCAATCACTAGCGAAGGTGCACAGACGATCC
>JBAVVE010000244.1:0-3009 GCA_049697135.1 Bathyarchaeia archaeon
AACACAAAACGACTGTATCATCGACCCGTCAGGAGACCGAATCATATTCATTGCAAAGCCGGGCCAGATGGGGCTAGCGATAGGAAAGGCAGGCAAGAACATCAACACGCTCCGGCGCATGACCGGCAAACCGGTTGAGGTCGTCGAGGGATCAGAGAACGTGGAAGGCTTGATCAAGAACTCACTCGCACCCGCAAAGATCAAGGAGATACGCGTCACAGAGCGTCCCGACAGGAAAATCGTTGTAGTAGAAGTCGACCCAAAAGACAAGGCACTCGCAATCGGCAAGAACGGCAGGACAATCGACAAAACCCGCATGCTGGCTAAGAGATACTTCCAGATCGACCATGTCCAGATCGCCTAACCTACTGGCAGATGGAGCCTGTCGAATTCACTTGACACGGGAAATTCTGCCCAACAGGTCTACGGATTGTCAGAAGTGCGGTCATCGAAGATAGAATGCCATGAAGACTAGACTCGTCACGAGTATCGCGACGAGCATCCCCGCCACAGCCTGACTCAGCGTGTGTGCGCGCAGTCTAACTCTCGCCCAGATCATCAACAAAGATAGCAGATAGAGAGGCAGAATCCACGTTCCAAACAAGAAGACAAGCGCCGTAGTAGGACCCGCAACTCCGGCAGTGTGGGCACTTATCTTCCAGGCAAGCGTGATGAGGAGCATGTTCATGCCAACACAGAGATACGCCAAGGCCATTACAGACATGAGCCAGTTGCCGAGCACTAGGAAGACCATTGCTCCTAAAGCATAGCCGAGAAGCCCTAGTCCATAGAGTGGAACTCGCTTCTCAACCTCCGAAACGTCCAGGTCAGTCTTGCCGCGCTTTGCGCTGTAGATGACTGGCAAGAATGGAAAGATACACAACGTGAGGATACCAATCGAGGCTGAGGATGGCGGGCTCATTGTCGGTCCAATTCCTATCGGCGAGAACCAAGAGAGAACAATCGACATGATTGCTGCAACGCCGAACGGAGTGAGGACGTTCGATAATGTTTTCGCCGCTCTGATCTCGATGCTCAGGCTTCGCTTCACCGCTGTCTCAGAAGACACAGATGGAGTGTTTTAGCTGTTCCGAGGTTCTAACACGATACTCGCGGATCATCGAGTATCAAGAACTGAGCTGGCGAAGCACGAAGTTGGCGTCCTTCTCGTCAGCAATTGCACCCGATGCGGCGTTCATGATTACATGATGCACTGTTTCTCCACGCATGACTGGAAAGTCGACATAAGGGACGTAGTATTGTGCAAGTTCGTCAACTTGGAACGTATTGCTGAGCACTTGTCTGGACGCTTCAGGCATCTTCACGACTTTCTCTCGGAATCTCCGCATGACGCTTTCCTTGTTCTCTTTTGACACAGCGACCTTTGCTGTAGCTCCGTCGACATTCAGATCCGCGACGTCGAACACTCGCTGTGTCTTCCAGTTACCGGGTAAGATCTCTTCCAATATTTCGCCTTCGCGTCCATCAGCACTCAGATACATTTCAGCGCGCTTGTATCTGACTGCCAGTTCGATCACGTCGTTCAGGCAGAAGTACTTCTTTTCGCCCGTCAACAGTCTCGAGAATCTCCTCAATCTGTGTCTGAATGTCTCTGGCATGATCTTGCTTTCTGTTTCTTCTATCATGAGGTCGCGGGTCTCTCCGTCAACATCCACTGCGACCACATCCCTGTCTACTCGCACCTTGTAGTTCGCTTCCCTCAGGTAGAAGCACTCGTCGTATCCCGTCACATGCCACAACGGGAGATAGACCAATATCGGATCCCAGGAGAGTTTTGTCGAATGCATTGGCCGGAGTGAGTCCGCAATCCCTCGAGAAATGCCGCGTCTGACTGCTTTCTTCGCAAGCTTGCCGAGAGGCTGTGGTACAATCCTTACGACGGTCTCAGTGATCTTTGAGGCATCCCATCCGTTTCCTCGGCGAGCGCTGGGCATCTCTTCAGCTAGCTTGTCGAGCGTGCGTAGCCTCTCGAGTCTTGAGACTATTTGTGCCCGCATGTCTTCGTGAGTGCTCAAGCCCGCGTCTCTCCTGTTCCCGAAACAGACGACCGAGACTAACCCTGATCTTTGAGAGACTAGACGAGAGAACATCAAGATAAGTCTGCCAGACAACAGCTCATTTGCCATGAATTCAGGGAGGTATCGTTCCATATGCGAGACATGATCACCCCGGCCGGTGTCGGGCATGCAAAAATAGTCCATCTTGCTGAACCTGATCTGCGATCCAAACTATGACGCCTGACATGGAATCTCGGTTGGTTTTCATTCACGGCGCGGGTGGAACACACAAGGTCTGGCGGTATCAGACATCTGCTTTCCCCGGAAGCTTGGCAATTGATCTGCCTGGCCACACAAGTGGCAAGGGATGCAACGCAGTCCCAGACTATGCGGAGTCTGTTAGCAACGCAATCATCCAACGAAAGCTGACGCCAGCAATACTAGTAGGTCACTCCATGGGAGGTGCTATAACGATCGAGTTGGCTCTTACGCGACCTTACCTACTTGCGGGGATAGTGCTGGTTGGTTCAGGCGCACGCTTGCGGGTTACACCGATCATAAAGGATGAAGTGATCCGGAACTATGCCCATGCCGCAGAAGTAATAGCAGAGTGGGCATATTCTCCGAAGACTGACGCGAAACTCAAGAGGGCATCGGTTCAGGAACTGTTGGAAGTTCCTGCGAATGTCACCTACGGGGACTTTGAAGCTTGCGATCAATTCGATCGGCTGACTGAAATCAACCGTATCACCTTACCAACATTGATAGTCTGCGGAGAGGATGATGCGCTGACTCCGGCCAAATACTCGCAATACATGAAGGACAGAATCCCCAATGCTCGGCTTGTCATCATTCCAGGTGCAGGCCACTCGGCGATGCTTGAGAAGCCAGACGAACTGAACAAGGCACTTCGGACATTTGTCTCCGATCTTCACGCTTAAGGCGCATTGAAGGTCCATCGATCCTTCTCGGACAAGATTCGCCTCAAGAC
>JBAVVE010000245.1:0-20394 GCA_049697135.1 Bathyarchaeia archaeon
GCTCTCATCGAGGATGGAGACACGGTCCTGACACACTGCAATACAGGCACGATGGCTACGGTGAGCTACGGAACGGCCCTCGGAGTCATCCGAACAGCATTCAATCAAGGTAAGAGGATCAAAGTCATCGTAACTGAAACCCGGCCACGGCTTCAGGGCGCCAGAATAACTGTCTACGAGACTCTATCAGATAAGATCCCTACGATCTTGATAGTCGACAGCGCCGTGGGTATCGCAATGTCGAAAGGAATGGTGAACAAGGTTATCGTGGGCGCAGATCGCATCACCAGAAGAGCTGTCATCAACAAGGTGGGTACTTTCATGGTCGCACTTGCTGCGAAGCGCCACAGCATTCCGTTCTACTCTGCCGCACCTACCACAACACTAGACCTAAGCGAACAGTCTACAGATGTTGCAATTGAGGAGCGTGCCTCCAGTGAGGTCACGAAGATTCGAGGAAGACAGGTCGCACCCAAAGGCTCAAAGGTCTTCAACCCTGCCTTCGATGTGACTCCACTCGATCTCGTGACAGCAGTAATCACGGACAGAGGAGTCTTCTCGAGCGAACAGATTCAAAACATGTCTGCGGTCTGAGGTGCCGCGAGCGCCCCAGGCCAGCTTGGTCTTCTAGTCTTGTTTCTTGAAGTTGCAGAGTTCGCTTGGTTCTTCCAAGTATCGGTTGATGGTGACCTCTGCAATCATCTGACAGTATCTTGCTGTCTCTGTGAGATTCCAAGCGATGGACCTGAACGCCAGTGCGACGTTTCGGTTTGAGATATCGTCTACGATCTTCTCTGAGATCTTTCTGTTTCTGCTCTGTGCTCGTACGCCGTCTTCGATGGATTTGTTTGCCAGGCCAACATCAAGTTTCGTGAATGATTTCATTGTGTTCTCTGAGATCAATCGGACTGCCTTCTCCATGTCGGAGATCTCATCGAGTACTGACTTGAACTTGTCGTAGTCTTCGTCCTTGATTCCAATGACCTCTTTTGCTGTGTTTTCTGCGCAATCTGCAATGCATTCTAGATACTTGGCGACGATACGGTTACCGAGGGCATGTTGTGGATTGAAGACTCCGATATCACGCGCTGTCGTGAGTCTGGTGGTTGCAAGTATGAGTTGGCGGACTATCAGCCAGTAGATTCTGTCAGCCTCGTTCTCCATTTGGAGAACTTCACCAGCCACGTCTTGCCTCTTCTGCAGGAGCGCTGTCATTGCGGCTTCTTGCATCGAGAGTCCGACTCTGTGAAGTCTCTGGATCAAGCCACTGACGGGAAACTTGGAAGGATCCACGAAACTCTGAATCACAACCTGTTTGGGTGTCTGCTCGACGATGCTGAGCCCCATCAACCTCTGGACTGTGCTTCTGATCTCCCACAGATGTTCAGAGGTCAGGTCTTTGCTCGATGTGATGGTTATGGAGTCTCGTCCCTCAATGTAGTTCCCCGTGATGATCCTTGACAGTAGTTCGTGTTCCTTGCAGAGATCAGCGTCTACTCGTGATACAGTCGATTCTGTTTTCTCGCCAGCTAGGCCTGGGACCAATCTCAGGCAGCCGTCGTCCGTGCGTCTTAGGGTTACAACGTTTCCCTGCTTCAGCCCTACTTGTTCAACCCAGTCTCGCGGCAACGAGACCGTCAGCGTCGAGTGTCCAACTTTCTGCACTTTTCGGATTTCCATTCGAGGCACCTAAGTGAAGGCTAGGCAAGGCGGCTTCCGGCTGGCGTCATTACCTAGCTTAGAGTGATAGCAGGGAAGTCAGAATTATATATATTCCGTCTAGAAAGCAAATAGAACCAGTAGATCTATGATGGCCCTGCCGTGGCTGGAATCATGGGTGTGGCACACCCTTGTTTTTCCTGCACGCTTCGTCCTATGTTCGGCATCTCATTGCTGATATGATCCTGTGGTCCGCCCAGATCTTGCAGGTTCCTTCAGACGAGACCATTGTGGGCCCAAGTGGATTCGCGGGTGCGCATTCCTTCATGTAGAGCGGACATTCAGGCGGATCGATCTTGCCAATGATTACGTCGGCGCATCGAGCATTTCTCACAAATCCCGCTCGCTCGTCTTTGTGAGCCAACCCATAATGTTCGCGTGCATCAAGGCGAGAGAACTCAGCTTTCAAATCGAGTGCACTGTTCGGTATCGTTGCGACCCCTCGCCAGTAGCCGTCGTGCAGGTCGAAGACCTTGTGCATGGTCTCCTGTGCTTTCAGGTTTCCTTCCCATGTTACTGATCGAGTGTACTCGTTCTCCATCTTCGGCTCGTTGCTGCGAATCTGTGTCATGATCATGGCGACTGAAATCAGTATGTCGAGAGGTTCGAACCCTGAGAAGACCATGGGTTTGTGGCATTCGTCAAAACACGGCTTGTAGGCCTTCATCCCCGTTATTGTCGAGGCATGTCCCGCGTTGATGAAAGCGTCAACTCTGAGGTCTGGCGATCTCGAAACGGCCTCAACTGCAGATGGCACATATCGATAGGATGTGAGGAATCGGAGATTCGATGATGGTCCGCGGAGTATCTCGTAAGCGGTGGCCGGTGCTGTGGTCTCGAAGCCAACCGCAAAGAAGACGAACTCTTTCTCAGGTCTGGCTTCAGCGATCTTGACTGCGTCGTGGACACTGTAGACTATGCGTACGTCCCCGCCGAGTGTCTTGGCTTCAGCCAATGATTGTTTCGAGCCTTTCGCTCGTGACATGTCCCCGTAAGTCAGGAGCGTCTTGCCACCAAGTGCCAGATCGACTGCTGCGTCAATGTCTGCTGCTGGGGTCACGCATACGGGGCATCCGGGGCCAGCGCGAACCTCCACAGCATCCGGCAGCAGGCTTCTCACACCGTGATGCGTGATGGTCCATTCGTGAGATCCACACACGTGCATGATCAGGATGCTGCGCCCGATTTCCTCGCTCAGTCGGCTGATTCTGCTTTTCAGTTTCTTTGCTAGGTCGGCGTCCCTGTAGCCATCCAAGACTGACAAGCAAGTCACCGACTGATGGGTTTCTTCGATTCCTCTTCGTAGGCGAGGATCTCTCTCCAATATGAGAGGGTTTTCTGTGCCTCCTTTTCATCCATCACTTGTATTGCGTACCCTGCGTGAACGAGCACATATTGGCCGGGTTTGACTTCGACCAGAGAGACATTGATGCCCTCTCTGGCGGTGCCCTCGCCAAAGTCAACCTTGGCGAAGTCACCTTCTATGCCGAGGACTCGACCCGGAAAGGCTAGGCACATGGAGACCTTCGCTGGGATGCAAAACGCAACTATTAGAGTTATTGATCTGAGATTCGTGCCCGTGCTTGAGTCAGCTACAATTTCTGGGCAGCGACTACGGCTTGTCCGAAGGACAGACTGCCGTCTCCCGGCGGTATGGCCTCATGTACGTAGAAGCGGAATCCTGTCCTCTCGACTTCTTTGCGCACTGTATGTGTGATCTGTTCGTTGCATGCTACGCCGCCTGTGAACCCTATCGATTTCACTCGTGACTCAATTGCAGCTTTGACTGCGCTCTCGGCCAGTGATCGTCCAACGTATGACTGTGCAGAGTATGCGAGATCTCGAATGGGAACGCGTCCAGCATTCGCGAAGATCTCACGAATCAGGGTTCCCGTCTCAATCACTCCCCCGCTTATGACTGGCTTCAGATTCAGTGAGTCTCTTCCATCCAGTGCGGCGGACTCAAGCTTCATTGCTGGTTCGCCTTCGTAGGTGCGCTCGTAGCAGAGCCCAAGGATGGCTGAGACAGCGTCGAGGACACGCCCACAGCTAGTTGTCGACGGCACCTTGCTGGCGCGAAGTTGTGCTAGGATCGTATCGATCTCTTCCCTCCCATGTGGAAACTGGGCTTCTCGCTGAAACAACCAATCTGCGATCTCTGCATGATCTCTGAGGATGCCGGCAGCCATCCTGATTGGGTACTTGGTCGCGAGGTCTCCTCCGATCATAGGTTGGGGTTGTAGATGTGCGACACGTTTGTGGCCAGCATGCTCGGCGAGAATCACTTCACCACCCCAAGCGGATCCATCGTCACCGTATCCGTATCCATCGCAGCATATTCCGATCATCTCGTCGACTCCATGCTCAGCCATAAGGGCTGCAACATGTGCGTAATGATGCTGAACAGGAACAACTCGCATACTCATTTCCCGTCCAAGTTCGTCTGCAAACTTCGTTGTGGGGAAGAGCGGGTGTAGGTCTCGCCCGACGGCTTCGGGCTTGCAGCCCGTGAGCATCATCAGGTGACGAGTTGCCTCTTTCTGGAATCGAAAGGTCTGAAGGGTCTCTACGTCACCGATGTGCTGCGTCATGTACGCTCGTCCTTCATAGATGAGACAAGAGGTGACATTCAGTTGGCCGCCGACACCAAGCGTGCAGGCGCTCCTTGGGACGGCGACCGGGATCGGCGCGGGTGCGTAACCTCTTGACCGTCTCAGCATAGTTGTCCTCCCGTCAAGTGATCTGACAACGGAATCATCGCATCTCTGTGAGATCTTGCGGTTATGCACTAGAAAGTAGTCGACGACATCGCGTAATCTCGCCAGAGCTTCTTCGTTATCCTTTATGATCGGCTCGTCTGGAGGATTAGCGCTCGTCATGACAAAAGCTCGCTCGCTGGTCTCATCGAAGAGCATGCTATGAAGTCCAGTGTAAGGAAGCATGACGCCAATATTGTGAAGACCAGGAGCGATCTGTTCTGAGAGGTCGAAGCCTGATTTCTTCCGAAGAAGTACTATCGGTTTGACGTACGATGTCATCAGCTCGGCCTCGGACGTGGCGACCTCAGCGAACGACCTTGTAGCCTCAAGGTCCCTCGCCATAACAGCTAATGGTTTTTGCAGCCTGAACTTGGTCCTCCGCAGCCTGACTATGGGCTCACTTAGGAGTGTGGATGATGCGAGGTGGAACCCACCATTGCCCTTCACTGCCATGATATGGCCGCGTTCCAGGAGCCTGCCGGCTTCACGCATGGGATCAGCCGAGTTGACTTGTTTGCCATCGTTCGTGAGCAAGACCGCTGACGGGCCACAGTCAGCACATGCCACCGTTTGTGCATGGAACCTTCGGTTGCTCGGATCCTTGTACTCGGCCGAGCATTTCTCGCATGTCTCGAAGTCTCTCATGGTTGTGCGAGGTCGATCGTATGGTAGAGCATCAATGATCGTGTAGCGTGGGCCACAGTCTGTGCATGTGATGAAGAAGTAGCCGTGTCTGCGGCCCTTCTTGTCACGCAACTCCCGGAGGCAGTTGTCGCATATGGCTATGTCTGGAGTAATCACGGAGCCGGCATGCAGGCGTGATTCGTTGCTCTTGACGATCTGGAATTCCTTGAACTCTCCCGTCTCGGGCGGGTATGTAGCATCGATTTGAAGTATGACCGATGTTGGCGGTCTGTCGTCCTTGAGTTGCGTCATGAATCTTGAGACCGAGTCAGGTTTGCCCTCAACAAGTATTTCGACTCCTGCGTCGCCTAGATTCCGGACGAATCCGACAAGCCTGTTGGCGGTTGCGATTCTGTAGACGAAGGGCCTGAAGCCTACTCCCTGAACGATGCCCTTTACGATGAGTCGAGCCCTCGTCACGCATCACATCCGATTCATCTTGGGACAGCCCGATTGATCATTTCGAGGTCAACCGTTGCAAGTTGCGCGCACTGGACATCTACCTCGCTAAATAGGTTGACCTGACGCTTCCGCTCGGACGAGCGGTCCATCGGCATTTAGATTAGCTACGAAACGCACTTAAGCGCCGCAGAGAGACCGCATGGCGCTCCAAGGTCGGGACATTATTTGGCACAGACCACACAGGAAAAGTGCCTAGTGAGAATTCTTGAGGAGCGATGCAAGGGCTGCGAACTCTGCGTAGTCACATGTCCACAAGGAAACCTCGCATTGTCAGACAGGTTGAACAGGATGGGTTTCCATCCGGCAGTGTGGCGCTACATGGGCACAAAGGGATCCTGTACAGCGTGCGGCATCTGTTATTGGGTCTGTCCGGACTTTGCCATACATGAGGTCTTGGTGAGGACCTGACAGATGACCGAAAGAGTATACATGAAGGGCAATGAAGCGCTCGCATACGGTGCACTCAAATCAAAACTGAACGCATACTTCGCGTATCCGATAACCCCTTCAACTGAAATCCCTGAGACGCTCGCAAAAGAGTTCGGGAACGAGGCGTACCCGGACTTCAAGATCTTCCTACAAGCCGCCAGTGAACTTGAAGCAGTGAATATGGTATTGGGCGCGGCCGCGGGTGGAGTCCGAGCCATGACCGCCACCTCGAGTCCAGGATTCAGCCTTAAACAGGAGGCGCTCTCGTACGCGGCCGGAATGGAATTGCCGTTTCTGGTCGTGAACATCAATAGAGGCGGTCCAGGACTGGGCAATATCGCTCCTGAACAGGGTGACTACTTCCAGATGACGAAGGGAGGCGGGCATGGAAGTTACCACATGATCGTATTGGCGCCGAACTCGGTCCAGGAGATGGCGAGCTTCCCAAAGATCGCGTTCGATCTCGCTTTCAAGTACAGGAACCCTGTCTGCATCGCGGGAGACGCCTTCACCGGCCAATTGAAAGAGGACATAATCTTCCCGAGCATCGAGGCAGTCGAGTACGACGTATCCTCTTGGGCCGTCACGGGAGCGAAAGGCAGAGAGCGTCACGTCATCAACTCGATGAATCTGGATCCAGAAATCCATGAGAAGCACGTGACGCACCTCGACGAGAAGTACAAGGCCATTCAAAGGAATGAGGTCAGATGCGAATCCTACTTGACTGACGACGCCGAGATCGTGATCTCGGCATTTGGTATCACCTCGCGAATCTGCAAGAGTGTGGTAAACACGCTGAGGAGAGACGGTACGAAGATAGGTCTGTTTAGGCCGATCACATTGTGGCCATTTCCGTACGACGAAATCCGCAAGCTGACCGAGCACGCTAGACGTTTTCTTGTCGTCGAGCTCAACACCGGGCAAATGGTTGAGGATATCCGCCTGGGTGTGGAAGGAAGAGCTAGAGTCGAGTTCTTCGGCAAAGTCGGCGGACTGCTCCCGACTGAACGAGAGATCGGGGATAGACTAGAGAATCTCATGCAGGAGGCGACTGCAGCTTGACTACGCAAGAACCAAGCCTGCAAGGGTACAAGAAGAAGCTCGGAAAACTGGAAGCGCTGACTGAGAAGCCGACACACTACTGCCAAGGGTGCGAGCATGGCGAACTGACACGACTTATCGCAAGTGCGATTGAAAATCTTGGGATTCGAGAAAGGACAGTGATGATAGACTCAGTGGGCTGCAGTGTCCTCGCCTTCGATTACTTCAACGTCGACCATGTGCAGTCGCCTCACGGTAGAGCGCCTGCGATTGCCGCAGGTCTCAAGAGGGTTAGACCTGAGCTGGTTGTGTACACAGTCCAAGGCGACGGCGACACTCTCGCAATAGGTCTACTGGAAGTCATGTACGCGGCCATTCGCGGTGAACCAATCTCAATTTTCCTCGTGAACAACGCCATATATGGAATGACAGGCGGACAAATGGCCCCGACAACGATCCAGGGACAGGTCACCTCAACAACTCCCTACGGCAGGGACACCGTATTCACTGGCTTGCCTGTGGACGGATCGAAACTGTTGTCCAGTATCGACGGATCGGCGTACGTCAAAAGAGTGAGCCTCGCAATAACCGAAATCGAGACTCCTAGAGGAAAGTCGTACGGCATCAAGAACATACTCGACGCAAAACAGGCGATTGAGAATGCGTTCAAGGTTCAGATGATGGGAGGCTTCTCGTTCGTCGAGTGTCTCTCAAGTTGCTGGGTGAACTGGCACCTACCGATCATGGAAGCTAAACGCTTTGTCAACGATCGCCTCATCAAACAGTATCCTCTCGGAACGTACAAGGACAAGTTCGGGATCGAGAAGAAATGACCAAGACTCAGATTCTGCTATCCGGCCACGGCGGACAGGGCGTACTTCTGCTTGGAGACTACATCGCATATTCTGCGGTACTTGACGAGAAGCATGTGGTCTACACACCGTCATACGGTCCTGAGACACGAGGAGGAAAGGCGAAGTGCTACGTTGTGATCTCCGACGATGAGATAGACACCCCGATTCCAGAAGTGCCGGACCTCATGATCATAATGAATCAACCATCGATGGATTTCGTGCCGATTCTCGGAGCGGGTGGCCTACTGCTCTACAATAGCTCACTCGTCGAGGGGAAACCTCAAAGAGATGACATCAAGAAGATCCCGGTACCTGCCACGGAGATAGCTGAGTCGCTCGGAAAAGAACTCTCCCCTGAGACCATAGGATATACTAGAGATACGAGGTTGGTGGCGAACTCGGTAATGTTCGGTGCATACTTGGGAACACCTGCCGGCCAGTCAGCAAAGAAACACCTGAAGGAGACCTTACAACACTTCCTCGCAGGAAAGAAACAAGGGCTTCTCGAACTGAATCGGCTTGCTATGGAGCGAGGTCTTGGCTACGTCTCTGCCGTAGCGGCAGGGAAACAGTGAGTTCTCTTCCCGGCATTCATGCAGTCTCGCCTTCACGTACAGCATTGATAGCATATACAGAACGCTCAAAACTATTTACCGGACAGACACTTCCTGATCGCCCATTCGCAGGACGAGGGCTATCCTCAAGCCATTCCGCTGCAGAATGAGCGCTCGTTGGGAGCAAAGACACAATGCCAGTAGTTACGAAGGAGCAGTTGCTTGAGAAGGCCAAGAAGCCTGCAAGAGACGCAATGCGTCTTCACCCGTTCTACAGAGGAAAGGTGCAGACTGCCCCGAGATGTGTGATTCGCGACTTTAACGATTTTGCGATATGGTACACACCCGGTGTGGCTGAGCCATGCCGTGCGATCGCAAAGGACGAGAAGCTCGTTTACGAGTACACGAGCAAGTGGAACACGATCGCAGTGGTCAGTGACGGAACTAGAGTTCTCGGACTCGGAGACATAGGCCCGAAGGCCGGATTGCCGGTCATGGAAGGGAAGGCGCTTCTATTCAAGTACCTAGGAGGAGTCGACGCGGTTCCCCTCTGCCTCGACACGAAGGATCCTGATGAGATAATCAAGACCGTCAAGTTGATCCAGCCATCGTTCGGCGGCGTGAACCTGGAAGACATCTCCAACCCAAAGTGCTTCTACATTTTGGACAAACTTCGGGCTGAAGCGGAAATACCAATCTGGCACGATGACCAACAGGGAACAGCTACAGTGACCCTCGCCGGCCTGATCAACGCTTTGGAGGTCGTCGGCAAGAAGATGAGTCAAGTCACCTTAGCCATGATCGGAGCAGGCGCCGCAAATATCGCATGCAGCCGCCTCATGTTCGCCTACGGCCTGAAACCACAGAATACCATCGTCGTTGACACGAAAGGCATTCTCAACCGTCAAAGAAAGGATATTGAAGCCAAGAAGGCAGACTTTCCCGACAAATGGAGACTCTGCGAGACAACAAACAAAGAGCAGAGGTCAGGAGCTATTCCTGAGGCTCTCAAAGGCACCGACATCTGCGTCGCACTGTCCCAACCCGGTCCGGGCACCATCAAGAAAGAGTGGGTTGAGAAGATGGCGACGGATGCCGTGATCTTCGCCTGCGCGAACCCGATTCCTGAGATCTGGCCTTGGGAGGCCAAGGAAGCAGGAGCGAAGGTAATCGCGACGGGCCGATCTGATTTCCCGAACCAAGTCAACAATTCTCTAGGCTTCCCGGGAATCTTCAGAGGAACGCTCGACGTTCGCGCTCGTACAATCACGGACGAGATGTGTATCGCTGCTGCTGATGAGCTTGCGAAGTGCGCAAGAGAGCGAGGACTGAACGCAGACTACATCGCTCCGAACATGGATGAGTGGCAAGTGTTCCCACGCGAAGCCGTCGCCGTAGGAATGAAAGCCCAGGAGCAAGGAATAGCTGGCCTGAAGATCAGCAGAGACGAGCTCTATGAGCGCTCCTCAACAATAATCAAGACTGCACGCGACCTAACCAAGAGCATGATGGCAAACGGGTTCATCGCCCCAGCTCCGCCCGAGTGAAGCAAGCAACAGACCCTGCGCTTGCATTCGCAGCCGAGCATGCACAATCGTCTCCGGCGTAGACTTGCGACGCAACAACCGATTGCCAGATGCTACTGAGCAGTATGCAGATAGGCGAAGGAGCTAAAGGCACCATCGATGAGTATGGGTTCCACGTCAGCATGCGCGCGCAGAGCGCGGGCTGGCGGTCGGAGTGGGTAATGCCCACAGTCAATGACAGAATCGATCTTCTTCATATCTCTCCCATACGACGGGTCGCCGCTCTTCTTGCTGAAGCAAGGAAGCAGCGGGACATGATCTCCTTCGGTGGCGGTGCTCCGAGTCTCCTGCCGCCACAGGAAGTCTTGGATGAAATGGTGCGAATGCTCAAGGAGGAGCCGAGGGCCGCATGCTCATACGTTGGAACAAGAGGCCTCATGGAGCTGCGCCGTTTAATCTCAGATGACTTCGCAAAGCAGGAAGGGACAAAGTACGACCCCGAGAAGGAGGTAGTGATCACAGACGGTGCAAGTGAAGGGGTCTTCGCTCTGTTCATGTCGCTACTTGGAAATGGCGACGAGGTAATCCAGACAGACCCGACGTATCTGGGTTTTCGCGAGGCAACAATGCTTGCAGGTGCACGAGTCGTCACACTTCCTGTCACTGTTGACGAAGGCTACCAACCGGGCATAGAGATGCTGAAGAACCTGATAACAAGGGAGACTAGAGCCTTCGTCCTACTTTCGCCGGATAATCCTACCGGCAGAGTAGTCAAGGAAGAGTTCGTGAAAGCGCTGGTCGATCTTGCAGTCGATCACAACTTCTGGATCATATACGACGCCACATATCGAGACATACTCTTCGAAGGCACATACCTAAAGATCTGCAGCCTCCCAGGTGGACGTGATCACGTCGCAGTTACAGGCAGCTTCTCAAAAGCGGCATCCATTCCCGGACTTCGTCTAGGATATGTTATGGGTCCGCCTCATGTGACGGACGCTGTTGAGAAGATCAAACAGTACACGAGTCTTGCTCCGAATACCCTGAGCCAACATGGAATTATCAAGTTCTTCTCTGGTGACATCAAAGAGAAGTACCTGAAGCAAACCGTCTTGCCGACCTACAAAGCAAGGAGAGACTTCATGGCGAAATGCATCAAGAAGGAACTGCCTGAGGCAAAAACCTCCTTGCCGCAGGGCGCGTTCTACTTCTTAGTGAATCTCAACTACTATCTGGACCGTATGAAAAGGGATGACCGAGACTTCTGCAACAGACTACTCGAACGGAAGAGTGTGGTGCTCGTACCTGGGTCATACTTCGGATCAAAAGGTGCAGGACATACACGAGTGACTTTCGTGAGTGAACCTGAAGAAAGAATAGAGGCCGGTATCAGAGCCATCGCCGAGTATATGTTCAGCTTCATATTCTAGGCTACGGTATCTCCTGCAGTGGTTTCTTCACGACTTGGAGAACGATCTCTACAGGTGCCCGAGCAACTTGCTCGATCTTGGTCTTCCAGTCGCTCCCTATTGAGACGAGAGCGTAGATGCCGCTCACTTCGGATTTGGCCTTCTGTACGATCCTAGCTAGGGCGACTTGTGTGTCGCCGCTATCGATCACGTCATCGACGATGAGGACACAGTCTCCTCTCCTGAACGCGTCCCTTGGCACGAAGAGGCTCATCATGATCGCGGTCTTGCTCGGGATGTATATCTCCTCAATGAACTCGCGGACGCCAACTTCTCGGCTCTTCTTCGCGATAATCAATCCAACCCCAAGCCTGTGAGCAATCAAGGTTGCTAGAGGGATGCCGTCCACCGCAGCTGCGAGGACTTTGGTGATTCGCTTGCCCGCGAAAGCGTTGATTGCGTGCTGCACTGCTCTTTCTAGAAGAAGCGTGTCCGAAATCAGTCGAGTGTTGTCGAAGTAGCCCAGTTCGTCAAATCTGATACGCTGCTGTATCTCACCCTCGAGGCGCATGATCTTCTGGAGGGTCTGGTTGATTGACTGAGCGCGGTCAATTGTCGGCAGAACGTGTCCTTTGACGTATCTGCTGAGCACAGTCTCCGGTAGGCCGATAATCTGGGCCAATTCCCGATATGTATAGTAGTTCTTGGCGAGATTGAGCAGTTCGATCGTCATCAGCTTGTATTTGAGGTCAGAAATCCTAGAACCTCCTTTCATTGCTATTTCCTCTCAAAACCAGTCTATTTGGACGGATACATACAAGTTCATGCGAATACCTAATAACACTTTCCACTCGGCATTAACACGAACCCATGGGGGCACCCTATCGACGGCTACTTACGGCGCCTTGGCTATCCTGGTACCTCCCCTCGTACTTCGAGGCAGCCTTCCTGCCCAGCCTCAAGACCGTCAGCTGAACGAATCTTTCCCCTGCCCTAAGCTGTACTGCTCGTCTGCCGCTGTTGAATAGCGAGATTGTGAGCTGGCCCCTGAAGCCAGGGTCCACAAGAGCAAGGCTCGCCAGAATCCCCTCACGAGCCATGGAGGACCTGATGTGTAGCACCCCAACAAGCTCGTCACTGAGCTCCACCCTCTCCAAGGTCGCGACGAGGCGATGCTCTGACGCCTCCAATTCCATGCCGGTTGCCAGTCTCAGGTCATAGCCTGCAGGGTTGAGACTGGCCTCTTCGAAGGGTTCGATGATAAGACTCCTATTGTTCAACGCTTCGCGAATCTCCGAGTCTGAGAGGGCCATGAATGATCGCTCAAGGTTCCTGGTCTGTATGCGAATCAGCCAGCGTGAGTCTGAATGATTAAGCCTTTCCCAGAGGCTTATGTGTGCGCGCGCCAAATCGGCGCTTAGTGCTGGGAATAGCCACTGCGGTTCCAAGTCTCTCTAGTCAACAAAGTCTCGAACATATCTAGAGCGAGACTTCTCGGCGGGAAAGCAGACATAACAGTCGCGGCACCGTCGCCACACCAATCCTTCTCTATTCTCCGGGCGGCACCAAGTCCCCACATTGAGGTCAAGACTGAGGGTAACACTCATGCGCTTGTGAGGATCACGGAATTGGAAGCCGAGCAGACATTCGAGTCAACGATTGATCTCGAATACTCCACATCAGCGCTATCGCTTCCTATTCACGAGTTGACCCCGCCCACAAATTCGCCTGAGTCTCTCTACGAGTACTGTAGAGCGGACAAGTTCTGGGAGATCAAGGATCCTGTGATCAGACGAACGGCCGATAGAATCAGTAGCTCCACGCAGAATCTCGAGGGTTTCCTGTCAAGCACATTTGCCTGGATTCGTGACAACGTTAGACTTCGGGAACCCCAGCCGACTCGATTTGGTGCAGCAAAAGCGATTCGTGAACTGACTGGTGACTGCGACGAGTTGTCAGACCTCTTTATTGCGCTGTGCAGAGCTGCGAACGTTCCTTGCCGTAGAGTGGTTGGGATCTTCTATCACGGTCGCGAGAGTGAAAGTCGACCTTTTGACTGGCATGCGTGGGCTGAAGTTCATGTCGCTAGGGATGTGTGGGTTCCATTCGATCCATCTCTGAATTTCTTCGCGAGCATAAGCGAGAGGCATCTGGCCAGATGCTGCATGGGTATAGACTCTGACTACTCGATCCGGAGGTTGACTTGGAGGTCTCATCCGACCAAGTCGCCAGTTCTCAATGATGATGACGTGGAAGGCGTCGTTGTGGTATCCTGACCGTGAAGTCTGCGTCTATGAACCCCCCCATCTTAGCCATATCAGTCAGTCTTCTCAGCCCTCGTGGCGGATAGATCCGCTATGGCATTAACAACTGCTTTTTGCCTCCAGAGGCATTGAAGAGCACAATCCTCACGGAGTTGTAGTGGGCTCTCCACTCAATGTGAGGAGGTCGTTGGTGAGCTATGCGTGTCTTTCTCACGGGCATCAATGGTTACCTTGGGCGCGTTCTGGCGGAGCATTTCGAAATAGAACTCGAAATGCTTCTGTGAAGAGGTAGCATGTGGCAATCGTGATCCTTGGCTAGTTGATTCCAACAGGCTTAAGATGAACGGTCTTCCGTGCAGATGTTTGGGCCCGTAGTCTAGCCAGGATTAGGACACAGTCGCACACCACGGTGTAGGCCTTCGGAACGACTCGTGAGGAAAGCCTGGGGTCCAGGGTTCGAATCCCTGCGGGCCCACCAAACTACAATCGCTAGGTACCGTTACTGGTCAAGATGAGCGGTCTCGAAACGGGTCTGCTTTCGGGGAATTGCAGCCCCCTTTCGGCCAAGTTCCGCATCAGTTGTGACGTGTGGAGTTCCGTACGAACTGCGGCGCCGAAGTGCCCGGAGGCACCAAGTTCTGTCCGAAGTGCGGAGCTAAACAGTAGCCGGCTTCCTGCACAGCGTGCTGGGCAACCACGCTGGGTGCTTCATTCTCTTCCTTTTTCTTGGCGACACCTGTTCTTTTTCTCATCGTGCTGTAGCTCTGTCAGGAATCGGCATGGCTGTGGTTACGGCTGCGATTGATCGGAAAGATGTTGCCTCTATACTATGCCGCTGACGCCCTCAGGAAGGTTATCGTCCTCAGCGTAAGCTTCAGTCAAATCTTCATGGATGTCATGGTGCTCGTGCTTTACTCTCTCACAACTCTAGGCATAGCCATTCCGATCTTTAGGAAGGCAATGACTAGGTAACAAGTCTTAAAACCAGTAACTGAGCCCTACGTCCCAAGTTAGATTGGCGAAAGGTGTTGTCTTGTGAAGAAAGCATACGCAATAGTCGGAGTCGTCCTGTTGATTTTTGGCGTTGTCCTGTCCATTTCGACTATGACGATCGCAGATACTTTCGGGCCGGAAGACACCACGCTGACCATCGATCAGCCGTTGGACTACCACGGCGTCCCGGTGGAGAAAGGCACAACGATCGTTGTCAATTTCGAGTCCAAGAAGCCCGGGGGGCAGGTGTACACTGTCTTGCTCTCGGAAGAGCAATTCAACCTATTGGCGAGCGTTTTGGAGAAGCAGCCCATGGCGAAGTATATGATCGTCGCCGCTTTGAAATCGACTCTTGGAGAAACCGAAGAAACGAACCTTGTTGCGATGGAGGGTGAGCAGGGTGAACTGGAGTGGACAGCCACTGAGGACGGCACATACTTCGCAGTCTTCACAACTCCCACAACAGTCGTCCACAAGAGTCTTGACTCCACCCTCGAGGAGAAAGACGGCTACTTGTACAATAGGCTGGAACTGCGCGCGGGTTCGGTGTTCGGTTCCGACTTCCAATGCCTAGACGCCGATGACGAGGTAAGGGCGGTTCTGATGAGTGAAGATGCATTCAGCCGGTTCCAGAGAGGCGAAACGGTCCCTAGTGCGGAGCTTCTCGGAGACACAGTTGGCAACAGCGGAGCAGTAAACTGGTTTAGTCCCACGGATGGAACACACTACCTGGTTCTCATCCCCACGGGCGGATACTGGCCGATCCCGCTCAAGCTCAACTTGGACACAACATTCGTGCTTGAGGGAAGCGAATGGCCCCTGCCGTTTACCTACACAATCGAAGGCAGGAAACCGGGGCCATGGTACTTGGGCTTGATTCCGATCGTGGCTGGCGTAGCCGCTCTGATCTTGGGCTTCAGAAAGGCCGGTGCACCAGCGGCACCCGCACCCACAACTGTGCCTACAGCACCAGTTGCCACGTATCCCCCTTTAGGACCAGCAGCTCCGGGACCGGTCAGGTTCTGTATCCACTGTGGCGCAGAGAACCCTGTGGACTCGAAGTTCTGCAAGAAATGCGGGCAGAAACAAGAATAGAACATGAGCAAAACATGTCGTGTCACAGATTTCAGGTCAGCAAGAGGAGCGTTGGTGTCTGACTTGAAATGGCCGATGCTTGCTCTTGCTGGAATCCTGGCCATCGGATTCTACTGCGCGTTTGCCTTCACATCGATCGCACTGTTTCCGCCGCCGTTCAGCCCCGTCACCAACTGGCTAAGTGACTTGGGGAACTCCAGTTTCAGCCCGAAAGGCGCCGTCTTCTACAATGTCGGCTGCGTCCTCACGGGGCTTGCGTTGTTTCCCTTCTTTGCCGGGTTCTACAAATGGTATACAAACGAGAAGTGGAGAAAGCTCCTGATGACGATCACGCAGGTTGTAGGGTTCATTTCCGCTTTCGCGTTGATAATGATCGGTGTCTTCTCGGAGGATTACATGACGCAGCACGTTTTCTGGTCAGGCGTCTTCTTTGCCTTCAACCTCATAGTTTTGATCTTGGCAAATGCTTCACTCATGACTCATCGGAAGTTCATGAAGCCGATTGGCTATTACGGCCTCGTCGTGGCTGCGATCAATTTGCTCTTCGTTGCCTTCAGCAAGACGCCGCTGCTTGAGTGGTTCACGGTCTTCACAGCGCTAGGCTATGTGGCACTGCTCTCGTACAACACATACAAGTCGCAGCTACCTGCGTAGGGTCTCAGGATCGCAGACGCCGCAGGAGTGAGCTATTCTTCGATCAATTCGAGCCAGTTACCATCCGGATCTTTGATGAAAGCTATCTGGTGGCTACCGCCCTTCAGTGTGAACGGCTCCATCGCTATCGTGACGCCTTGTCCACGTAGGCGCTCTATCGTCGCCTTCATGTCCTTCACGCCGAACGCGATATGATCGAAGTTGTCTCCTTCAGCGAGTTGCTTCTTGTCTCGCCAGTGGGTCAACTCAACAGCATTTCCATCTGGGTCTTCCAGGAAGGCGATCTCCGCATTGTTCTCTTTTACTTCGAATCTACGTGTCAGTTTGAGCCCCAAGCGGTCCCGATAGAATATGATCGATCGATCAAGATCCATCACATTCAAGCAAGTGTGCATGATCCGCAAACGAATCACCGTAACAGAAACACCTCAATGCCAACTGATTTGCATTATGCATGGATCGGCATCGAGGCCCTCTTGATGCTCGGTCGACGCTAGCCGACTTCAGTCATTCCCGTAGTATCTGGAGAAGTTGATCTCGTTCTATGTTACCGCCGGTAAGGAGAAGCGCAACTTTCTTTCCATTCAGCTTGTCTTTGATCTTCAAGGCCGCTGCAGTAGAAGCGGCGCCGGCCAACTCCGCCACTTGGCCCGTTGCGTACAGGATGTTTCTGACTGCCTGCTTCATCTCATCGTCGCTGACAAGGACCATGTCATCCAATCTTTCTCTAAGTATCCTCAGTGGTAGCTCGTATGCTTGTCCTGCGGCTAAGCCTTCAGCTGCTGTCTTGACACCGCCTGTAGATACTATCGTACCGCTCTTCCATGACTGGTAGAGCGCTGGTGCGCCCTCTGCTTGCACACCTATGACCTTGATTCTAGGATCGACCGCCTTGTAGACTATGCACGCTCCACATGCGCCGGATCCGCCGCCGATCGGGTTGATGACTACATCTATGTCCGGCTGTTCCTCTATGATCTCGAGATGCATTGTTCCGACGCCCTCGTAGAGGAGCGGCTCATTGATGCCGTGAACGTAGAGGTAGCCCTTCTCGGATGCCAGTTTCTCAGCGTACTCTCTTGCTTCCTCATAGTAGCCGCCGTGAGTGATGACTTCAGCGCCCAGATCTCTAACGGCTTCATTCTTCAGTCTCGAGACGCCGTGCGGCATTACTATCTTGACTGTGACTCCAAAAAGGGATCCCGCATAGGCTATCGACTGTGCATGGTTTCCCGTTGAGGCCCCGATGACTCCGCGTTTGGTCGCCTGATCTTTCATTCTGTGCATGTAGTGGATGCCGCCGCGCACCTTGAAGGCTCGCGTGGGCTGAAGGTTCTCCAGCTTCAAGTAGACTTGACAGCCAAGAAGGTCCGACAACCGTCGAGAGTAGATGAGAGGTGTGGGTTTCAGGTATCGATTGACCACTTTCCTTGCTGCATATACGTCCCCCAGTTGCGGAATTGTCAGCTGTTCTGGTCGAGACATGCTTTCTACTCCTGGCGCATCCAATGTTCTTTTCTTGTTCCTTATCCAGTGGCGATCGAAGGCGGGATCTTTGAGGGCTTCCGACGGCCCTCAATGTTTCTCGAAATCGAAGTGACGACCAACGGGGCAAACCACAGGTAGAACCTTACCGGTGCATCGCCAATCTGCCAATACCAGAATTGCGGAAGTGCCGTCACGAAGAACAGCGCAGCTGAGAGGAAGAGTGCGTTTCTTGCGCGTCTGTGCTTTGGCAACAGTTCCTGCGGAAGGAGCCCTTTCTCCTCAACAGATAGCTCATGCTCGAAGAATCCGAGGATTGCCATGAGTCCTCCCATGTCGAGTGCATAGATCACAGAGGCATAGTCGATGATTCCGTGTTCCCCTGCATGCCCAAGCAGAGTCACCAGGTAGAACACATACGGCTCAACTACCACGAGGAAGAGCATTAGAATGTTGAGGACCAATGTCGTCCTTGTTTCGAGCGGGAGTACGGACATGATGCGTGTGTAGCTCATCCAGACGTAGATCAGGATCAGGAAACTGAACGCAAACGCAAGAATGTCGCTTGTAACTTCCGCTGGGGTGTTTGGTGGCTTGCTGAGCAGTGAAAGCGCGCCTACCGAGAGCGCGAGTCCGAATATCAGGTCAGAAAGACTCTCGATGCGCGGCTTAGGGTGCACCGTGTTCTCAGGCATTGGTGCAGTATGCTCCTGCATCTGCAAAAAAGGGTCAGTTGGATAAATGCGTTGGTCTGGCCCCAGCGTGTTGTGGATTCACGAAACGCTGTAGTCGAGTGACTACGTTTCGACTACACCAGATAGGCGGTGAGATTCCTCCATTTCGTTTGTTGATTCGCGGCCTCTTACAAGAGACGCCAATGTGCCGACTGCGCTTATGGCTGATGCAATCAGGAATACTGCGCTCATTCCCATGATGAACTCGTCTCTTGCGATAGCGCTCTGTGCGCTCAGACCTGTGAAGAGCTGTAGCACCGCTTGCGGAGGCAGTGCAGTGGCAATGACCGCGCCGGTCATCGCGAGCCCAATCGCCTGTCCTGTCGATCGCATCGTGCCGATTGTTCCCGAAGCCACGCCAAGCTTGCCTCGATCGACCGAACTCATGACTGCGCGTGTGTTTGGTGAGGAGAACAAGCCAAAGCCAACTCCTAACAAGGTCAGCCGCAAGACAATGTCATTAACCGAAGAAGTCGTGTTCAGTTGGGACAGCAGGAGAAGTCCCACCGTTACGATAAGCATCCCGCCTGAACTCAACAGCCTTGAGCCGAACCTGTCCGATAGCCAACCACTGAAAGGGGAAAGCAATGCCATCGCGACAGACATTGCAATCAGGAATAGGCCTGCACTCTGAGGCGGAAGCCCCAGAATATCCTGCAAGTATATGGAGATCATGAAAGTCACGCCACTGACAGCGATGTAGTTGAGGAGTGCTGCTGTGTTGGCGGCGGCAAACAGACGATTCTTCGTGAAGAGTGAAAGGTCGAAGGTTGGATGAGTAGTCAATCTACTTTCTGTGTAGATGAACAGCACAAACGCACTCACCGTAAGGAGTAGGAGGGATAGAATTGGAATGGAACTCCATCCAAAAGCGCCACTCAGTGTTAGAGCCACCAGAAATGACGCTAACGCCACTGAGAGCGTTACCGCTCCAACGAAATCGAATCTTTCGCCCACCGAGGTGGTCTGCTTCTCTTTGAGCTTGAGTGAGGCGAGGCTCACAACCAGGATTCCAATGGGAACGTTCACGTAGAAGATTGACCTCCAGCCGAAGTTCTGGACTAGAATCCCGCCGATGACCGGGCCTGTCATGAGTCCTGCATAAACCGCTGTTGCATTGATTCCAAGAGCTTTCCCTCTTTCCCAGCTCTGGAAAGATTCAGTCACGATGGCAGGACTGTTGGAGGCGATGAATGCCGCACCAACACCCTGTACGGCTCTGAAAATCACGAGCTGAAGGCCTGTTGCAGATGCGCCGCACAGAATCGATCCTGCGGTGAATATGATGAAGCCGAGGATGTAGGTGCGTTTCCTGCCTCTAATGTCAGCCAGCCTTCCTGCGTTGATGAGAAGCACCGTCAAGACAAGGAGGTAGGCCAGAGAAATCCAAACGACAGTTTCGAGTCCTATCATCATTGAAGACGCGATCGATGGGATAGCTATCGTCACTATGCTGCCGTCGAGCGGCGCCATGAAAGCACCTAGTGTTGTTACCAGCAGAACGGTCCACTTGTATCCTGATGCTGTCTCTGCTTTCGGAACTACGAAGGCTATGCTCCTCCATGCTGGTCCTAGGAGTGTGCGTCATTCGACCCATCAGGCAGAAGGTTTCCAAGAGTTAAATCGTCTGGTAGGCTTTCTTGCATGTTGGTAGATTTCTCTTGGATATCGATCGGATACGCTCAGAATTCCCTGTCACTAGGAAATACTCATACTTCGACCACGCAGCTGT
>JBAVVE010000246.1:0-1960 GCA_049697135.1 Bathyarchaeia archaeon
CCCCGAGACTTGATCTCGTTCACAACCCTTCTCAGTTGCGGAAGAACGAGCTGTCGCCAGTGAGTTGGCGACATGACGAGGCCTTGTTGCCATCCGTAATCGTCGCCAACAAGGATGATGTCAGCACCGACATCAATCAGTTCCTTTGCCACTTCGACCTCAAAATCTGTCGCAATGTCCAAGCACTTCTCTGCCAGCGACGGGTTCACGTAGATGTCCTTGAGAAACGTGCTCAGGCCTCTGAGCTGCCATGCTGGCTCGAACGGCCCATTCACGACACTCATGACCGCTTTCTCGTCGCCTATCAGCTTCTTTGCGCCTTCGACTTCTCGTGTCCTCTTAGGTTCGTGTGGATCTGGCGGTCTGTAGGCATCGATATCTTCTGGCCGTATTATCGGGAACTTCACGAATTCCGAGTACAAGCCACAAACCCGGAGCGTTCTTCCCCATTCGTCTACCCTGTCTTGAGTCGCGTAGACGTCGTAAGGATAGAATACGTCTGGCCCAGCAACGACCACGTCAGAGTCGAACCTCTGATACATCGGCAGGAAGTCAGCCATGAAGTCTCTGGGTCTCCGGCCGATCATCTTCTCGACCCATTGTGGCGTGAACCCGAGAAAGAACGTCGGGACACAGTCCGGCTCACTGTGCGCCAGCGCCTCAAGCACACGGTCTCTGGGCTTCATGATCTGCCCTCTTCCAGCGTCACGAGATGCCAAGACAACAGACCTGAAAGCGGCCTCATCAGCCTAGCGGATCCAAAGGCTTGACCCCTAGGCAGAGGGTGCATGAGAAGAGGCAAAGTTATTCTGATCAGACGTCCGAAGCTCAGTGAAGTTGAGCAGTATTCAGGATTGCCGGTCACGGTGTCAATGAATGGGCGATAAAGAGAAGGTTCCTCATAGGTACTGGGGGTTCGTTAAGGATCCGATTCATGGCTACGTCAAGCTGTCGGAAACCGAGAGGACAATACTGGACACAGGTCCGGTTCAGCGATTGAGGAGAATCCGGCAGCTATCCGGAGCGGAATACGTGTATCCTGCTGCAACGCATACTCGTTTTGAACATGCGCTCGGAGCAATGTATCTGGCTGGAGTTGTGGCCGAGAACCTTCCTGCCGATCTCGACGAGGATGAGAAGAAGACTCTGAAGGTTGCCGCGCTTCTTCATGACGTGGGCCATGCCCCCTTCTCTCATCTCTTTGAGCCAATGTTAGTGAAGCATCTCGGCAAGACGCATGAAGACATGTCCTCGCGGATCATACTCGAGTCAGAACTTTCCGACACACTCACGAGCGTGGGCTTGGATCCGAAGACAGTCAGCAAGCTCTGTGTCGGGAGATTGGAGAAGCCGAAACGCGCGTTCCTTGATCAGATCATTCAGAGCTCCGTCGATGTTGACAAGATGGACTTCGTGCTTCGCGACTCATATCACACCGGTGCGGGATATGGTGATGTTGACATCTTTCGTCTCATCTACACAATAGATGTCCTCAACGGGAATCTAGCAGTGGACGTGACGGCTCTCTCCACGCTTGAGAGTTTCATACTCGCAAGGCTGGAGTCGTTCAGAACGATCTACTATCACAGAACGTCTCGTGCCGCTCAGCTAATGCTCATCAAAGCTTTCGAATGTGCCAAGGATGACCTCAAGATCTCTCGGCTGGAATCCGTGGACGAGTATTTGGCGCTCGACGATAGCGCCTTGTGGTCGATGCTCTGCAGGAACGACAAATCAAGAGTCATCATCAATGATCTCAACAGACGAAAGCTGCTGAAGTGCGCATATGAGAAGACGTTCTTTGTCAAGGACGAGTTCCTTTCAAGTCTCTTCACGAAGGATACGGTTCGGATCCAGATGGAAGAGGAGATTGCTCACAAGGCGAACGTTGACGTCGCCAGCGTCAGCATTGACCTGCCCTCTCTCCCGTCCGTTCCATACCATTCCGCCGAGGAACTGG
>JBAVVE010000247.1:0-2781 GCA_049697135.1 Bathyarchaeia archaeon
ATAATGTCCACATCACGCGAGATGTTTATGTTCACCCCTACAGGGAAGTCGCGGAAGACGTCAACAGCCCGGGACATGTGGTCTAGAATGACATCTGAGTTGGATGAACGTCGTCTTTTCGGCACAAACGGCGTCAGAGGTGTTGTCAACAAGGACCTAACGCTTGAGTTAGTCCTAGAACTATCACAGGCCATCGGGGCCTTCTTCAAGGGAGGAAGGATGGTCGTTGGTTCCGATGGTCGCACGAGCAGCCCAGCGCTTCGGAATCTTGCAATGGGAGGGCTCGCTTCCGTAGGATGCGATGTACACGATATTGGCGGGGCTCCAACGCCTATGATTGATTTTCTGACGCGTGCCTGGAAGGCCGATGGCGGCATCGCCGTAACCGCAAGCCACAACCCGCCGGAGTACAATGGAATCAAGACCATCGCCCCAGACGGAATCGAGACTGACAGGCACGAGGAGCTCGAGATCGAGAGAATCTACTTTGCCCGTTCTTGGAAGAGAGCAGAATGGAGCCGCGTAGGTAAGATAGTGAAAGCCGAGTCCGGGTTGCGTGAGTATTTCGATTCAATCAAGAGACGGGTAGATCTCAACGCGATACGATCACGGCACTTCAAAGTGGCTGTCGATCCTGGAAATGGCATCTCAGCAGCAACAACACCAATCCTGATGTCAGAACTAGGCTGCAGAGTCGTGACTGTCAACGGCAATGTGGACGGGACCTTTCCGGGCAGACCATCTGAACCAAGGCCGGAGACAATCGGTTCGCTCGCGGATCTGGTGAAATCCTCCGGAGCCGATTTCGGTGTGGCCCTCGACGGAGATGGCGACAGGGCGATATTCGTTGACGAAACCGGGAAACCGCACTGGGGTGATCGAAGTCTGGCTCTAATCGCCGACAACTACTGGTCCGCCAAGCCGGGAAGCACGATTGTGACACCTGTCAGTTCATCAAGAGCCCTCAAAGAGATCGCAGACACCCGAAACGGAAAGATCGTTTGGACGCGGGTCGGCAGTGTTGATGTCTCCCATAAGATGATAGAGATAGGGGCGGAACTCGGTGCAGAGGAAAACGGCGGAATCTTCTACGCGCCACACATCGCCGTCCGGGATGGTTCCATGGCCTCAGCCCTCATCGCAGACATCCTTGCGAAATCGAAACAACCACTCTCGAAACTCCTATCGGCCCTCCCATCTTACCAGCTGGCAAAGGAGAAGATTCCCTGTCCGAACCACCTGAAGAAGCACGTTTTGGACAGTCTCCGCGATCGCACGAGCAAGTACAATCCTGAAACCATCGACGGAGTCAAGATTCTCTTCGAGGATGAGACCTCGGTCCTACTGAGGCCGAGCGGAACCGAACCCATCTTCAGAATAATGGCGGAAGCAGAATCAGAAAATGCCGCAAAGAACCTGGCTGAGCAATACAAAGCGATAGTCAGCGAGATCATCAAAGAGAAGAACCGTGATGCTTGATCCACAGTCCTGCGCCACGGCCATTGTGGTTTCTCTAGTCGCTTTTGCGGTGACCTACCTCACGGTTCAGCCTCTTGCCTCTTGGCTGAGGAATCATGGTATCACTGGGATTGACATCCACAAGCTCGACAAGCCGAAGATCCCCGAAATGTGCGGACTCTCAATCATTGCCGGCCTCGTCGTAGCAGGTTTGCTCTCATCAGTGTTGTTCTTTGGGTACTCACGCGAGGTCGTTGCATTTCTCGGAACTGTGTTGATCGCCGGGACGATTGGAGCCATCGACGACCTCCGGCCCCTCAGCCCAAAGTTGAAACCGGCCCTCACAGCCCTCGCGGCAGCTCCGATCCTTCTACTGGGCACCTACAACCCTCACCCGTTTCTCCCACTCATCGGTACCGCAAGATTGACGATAATCTATCCTATCCTGATCCTGTTCGCAATAGCAGTACCAGCGAACGCAGTCAACATGCTCGACGTTTTCAACGGCACCATGAGCGGAACTCTCGCAATCGTCTCATTGGCACTTGGCTTAGTGCTTCTTCTCTCAGGAAACCTAACTGCAACAAGCCTCGCGTTGGCGTTGCTTGGTTCTCTGCTTGCGTTCTACCTGTTCAACCGCTATCCGGCGCGCGTATTCGGAGGAGACACTGGAAGTCTAGCAGTTGGGGCCGCTGTTGGAGCGCTTGCAGTGATAGGACGCATAGAAGCCGCCACGGTTGTGGCGTTGGCACCCTACATAATGAACGCGTTCTACGGGCTCGCGTCTATCGGCCGTCTCTACGAGAGACGTGAGATCAAGTCACGTCCTGTTAGATTGAGGGCCGATGGATTGCTGGAAGCGACCGCGGACAGGAATGCCCCTGTGACTCTTACGAGACTTATCCTTGCCGAAGGCCCATTGCGGGAGCCACAGATTGTCCACATGATGCTGCTACTGACAGCGCTCTCGTCTACGCTCGCTGTGCTTGCGTACTTCATCCCGGGAGGGTTGTAGTGTGCGGGCGATTGCTCTGGGAGGACTCGCTGTTTTCGTCTGTCTTTCCATGATTCTCGGCATCTTTGTCTTGGTCAGAGTCGTAATGTTTGTCCTGCCGTCATCGCTGACAGAGTTTCGAATTATCACGGATGTTCTCAGGGTGGTTCTTGCTGTGGTGCTCGCGTACGCTTGGCTTCGCCTTTGGAAGATGATTACTGATTCATACTTCTGGCGGTCCATTGGCGCTGTCAGGACAGACCGAGATGAGCCATGACGACGCCCACTGGGTCTTGCATCTTCGCTAGCACACGATCAGCCTTCTCCTT
>JBAVVE010000248.1:0-4370 GCA_049697135.1 Bathyarchaeia archaeon
CGATGCAGGACAAGAGTCGAACGGAAACAGAGTCAGCATGTCATTGGGCGGACCAACAATGAAGGCGCCCTACGACCCTGCACCAATCCTAGACTATGCCATACCTCTTCGGTCGATCTACCTTAACGTGACAAACAGATGTAATCTGAAGTGCATCCACTGCGCATTTGAAAGTGGTGCTGGAGCTGAGGAGCTAACCTGTGGAGAGCTCGAACAGATCGTCGGCGAAGCGGTCGGGCTGGGCCTCAGGTACGCAACCATAATCGGAGGGGAGCCGTTTGTCCGACGGGACATCTTCCGAATTGTGGAAGCATTTCTTCACCAACGAGTTCGTGTTGGCATATCCACAAACGGGACTCTGATCAACGAGGTGATGGGAAGAAGGCTGAAGCAGCTTCCCAGACAAGATGTGTTCCTTGGAGTAAGTCTTGACGGAGCGAATGCGGAAACTCATGATTCATTTCGCGGCGTAGCCGGGTCCTTCGAAGCCGCGGTAAGAGGCGCAAGGATTGCTCAACAGGCAGGCTTTCCGCTCATGATCCAGTCTGTACTTAACAGAAGCAATGTTGAGGAGATCCCGGCGGTCTTGAATCTTGCACTCCGACTGAATGCCTGGTACAGAATTGTCCCATCAATATTGCCAACGGGAAGAGGAACGGCCGTTGCACAGAAGCTAAACCTGGGAGCAGTAGAGCTTGCTCGCTTCTTGGACAAGATGTTCGAAATCAAGAGAAGCCTCGCGCCTGATCAGAGATTTCTCATAGCGATTCCCCCCGCGCTCACTCCCCCAGACCTCATTGATTACGGGTCCCTGGCTTGTGATTGGGGCCGAGGTTTCTGCGGAATCCTCCCGAATGGCGATGTCGCTTTGTGTCACGCCTCTGACTTCTGTGGCGGGTTCTCGACAAACGTCCCGAGTCTGATCGCAGGAAATATCAGGAAAGAGAGATTCACGAGGATCTGGCGGCATTCTGATTTGTTCAGCAGGCTCCGTCAGATTGACGCAGACGATCTCAAGGGTGTCTGCGCTCTCTGCGCAGTACGAGACTGGTGCAGGGGGTATTGTAGGATCAGGGCCTTCGTTGAATACGGAGACCTGAAGGCTCCAGATCCGATCTGCCAAAGGGCCTATGAAGAAGAAGTTTTCCCGGATTATTCGCTTGAATAGCATGCTGTCGTGAAGCGCTGCCCGGGCGACGGCAGAGACAAAGTCTCAACTGCGCCTATTCCCGGCGATCTGAGAAGTGCTATGAGTAATGTGTTATGCATCGAGTCATCGCCTGCTAGCTTTCTTGCTCAGCTGACCCTGGAAAACGCTGTCAAGCAACGTCCCGGCCGGTTTTCTCGATCTCGGCGATTTCGGCCAGTTGCTCTGGTATCATCAGGATATACCCCGCAACCCTTTTCCTCTCCTCGTCTCCACCAATCTTCGCGCAGCTCTCTAAGAGCCTAAGTACTTTCTTCAGTGTCTGTTCCTTCTCTGCATTTGTTCTCAAACTCAGAGACTTCCTGTAGAGGCATTCACCATAACATCTGTAGTTGCTTGAAACATCGGGATCGATCTCTAGCGCTCGCTGAAAGCTGTAGAGCGCATCCTCCGTTCTTCCGGAGCGGTCGTATGCATGAGCAAGCTGATGGTGGGCCACACCTGTTGTTGGGTCAAGCGTGACGGCGTTCTGAAGAACCTCGATCGCTCGCGCATATTCTCCAGCCTGAAGCAGTGCCCTTCCGAATTCGAAATGATAGCGTGCATTCCTGGGGGTCATCAAGACGAGCTTTTCAAGAGTCTCTAAGGCTTCTCCAAACCTACCGGCCTCTTGGGCTGACCTACAAACCTGATAGAGATCCTCAGCGCTTGATTTGCGAACAGATATGCCGAGGCTCTGGACATAGTCGACTACTTTCAGGAAGGCTTTGTGAAGCTTGTCTCTGGAGAACGACACATACTCATAATCGCCTTGAAGACCACCGATTTCTTTCACCCCCTCTTCTATGAAGAGCAGCAGGGGCTTCCCCAGTTCAATCGCCATCGCTTTTTCCTCAATGACCCACGGTGAGGTAGTCCATTCCTCCCGACCTTCGATCCGTTCTCTTCTCGTAAAGATGCCCACGAAGATGTCGCTGGCGCGGACCCTCTCTTTCACTTTCTCCGAAACAGATTTGGTAGCTGGACGTTCTCCGGAGTCGCAAATGAGACCTAGCTTCGTCAGAAGGCTTTTGAAGTCGACGATAAGCCACTGGTCATCTTCGCTGAAACTATGACCTACAAATGCTGACCTTAGCTCGACAGTTCGTATCGCCTTGACACTGTTCAGGTCTCTGTACACCTTGATTCTGTGACAAGCTGACTTTTCCTGAGGAACACTTTAAGCTTCTCCTGTGACATGCGTCGAAAGCGAGGTCATCCAATGCCAGACATCGCAACAGTGTTGAAGAGACTGCTGCTGGGTAGGTTGTCGTGGTCTCTCCCCTTGAGAAAGGACGCAGATGGGCGCACCTTGACAAACGCGGAGACCTACCTCGCAGTGCAAGTCTCCGAACTTCAGAAGCGTTGTGGCAGTAGAGTCATGGGTTGCTACTACGTTCGACGACCAGAACTAGAGCTGGAACAGAAAAACACGGATGAGTATGGAAGGAAGATTTCGCAGATGGTTGTCTATGCTGACCGTAGCTACTGGGTCGAGAGAGCGATCAGCATCATCAAGAACAAGAACGAAGCTGGCGATTATGCGCCGAAACTTAGACTTCCATGGAGACAGCCCAGTCTAGTCGAGTGGTCTGTGGATCATTTCACGTGCATCGAGATGGAAGGGCAGGAAACAGTCGGGGCAAGAAATATCATCACTACATGCATGCCGAAGGCGAAGCTGACGACGCGCTCCATGCCTTCATCTACGCGCTCATCGCTGACGCTGCGGTCAGTAGACATCCCAGCAAGGGACGATCGAGAGAATAGACGGAATGAACCCAGCCCACCTCACCTCGTCTATGAGACGAATCCGCCTGTTCAAGCAGGATCCAGAAATGGACGGAGACGACGGCTACGATTACTACTGGTCAAACTGGCTCGGGCCTCGCGATTGGAATACAGGCAATTACTATCGAGCTGAGCCTAGACTCTACGACTACATCTCGGTCCAAGTCTGGATGCAACTATGCTGACGCCCAATGCAACATTGAGTACCGCCTGTGGGATAACGGGAACCCGATAGTGTTCACTGCTGGTCAGGGAATCCGCTGGAACGGTGTAGGAGACTAGGCTAGGCTGCTCAGGTCAGCTCTGGCTGTCTTTCCCCTTTTTTGATCGAAGACCTTTGAAAAGATCTTCTTCCATCCAACTGCGATATCCACAATGACGACAAGCGGCAAGCCAACTGCAATTACGGACAAGGGCAAAACCAAGAATTGACATGACTCAGGAGGTCGAGTTCCCACAGCATAGTCACTACACCCCGAAAGCGGGGACCTGAAAGGGGGAGTCGTAGCCCAGATGAAGAGCCCTACGCCACAGAGGGCGCCTATGATCACTATGATGAGGCTCAGAAGGATCTCCATAGCTTTCTTATTGATCTTCAAGACTGTTTTCACCCCCTCTTTTCCATACTTCACTCATGACGTAGAAATCGAGACTTCCTCTTTCTCAGGCATGAATGTAGCTCTCGCCATCCCTTTCCCAACTTTTTGGTCGGTACTTCTTTGCTACGTGGAAGATGAGGAAACCTATCCCAGCCGCGAAAGTGCCAAAGATGAGACTCATGATGACGGTGTGCCTGAAACTGCTTTCAAGACTCTCGGCCTGACCGAGCTTCAAGATTGCGTACTGTCCTTGAACGAGGGCTGACTCGAAATCTCGTTCGTAGAAATTTCTCACGGCTGAATAGTAGGCGTGTCTGCTCTCAGTGAAGAGGCTCCTAGCCGCAGGGCTCCAAAACTCGTTCTCTCGGAAATATGTCTCATTCATCGTTTCGTAGATTGGGCGCAGGTCATTGAATAGTAACTTGGATACCTCTTCGAAACCGTAGTTGTAGGCTATCAGCACCATGCTTGCCGTCTCAGCGTTCGCCTCTCTCTCAGAGGTCAGGTTGCCGAGGAAGTGGCTTCTGATGCCCCCGTCTCCTCTTTGAAACATCCAGATCCTGGTTTCAAGCTCCGTCCTGAAAGGAAGAGCCTGATTCAGAACTCTGGAAGCGTAGAGGAGCAGGGCCAGCTTATGGGTCGTATAGAAGCCATCCTGTTGGGTCGGCTTGTCGTAGAGACCTGCTCCATTCCACATTTCTTGAGCCCTCTTGAAGTAGTAGGATGCCATCAGATCGTTTCCTCTGTTATGCTCACTCAGGGAAGCGTAGATCAAGAGGTCCGCATACTCGGTC
>JBAVVE010000249.1:0-3240 GCA_049697135.1 Bathyarchaeia archaeon
GGATGGGGGAAGTCTTCGTTAGCAGAAGCACGGTCGAGTGTGTCTCAAGAGGGCGTCCTTTCCTCGCAACGAACAGTATTTCATCGAACATCGTATTCTCGGAAAAAGCAGAGCGCCCGTGCCCGACAACGATGAACTCGATCGAATAGTGAGAAACTAGGAATCTGGTAAGTTCGCTAAAATCGCCCCCTACGAGAGTTGTGAATGGCATCACGAGTGCGAGTCTGCCACTCTCTACAAGGAATTTGTCAGCAGCACAGATGAAATACAGATGATAGCCGACATTTCCTTTGACAAGCCTCTTGTACCGATCGTCAGACCTGAATCGCTTCTTCAGTTCATCCTTATAGTCCGTCATCATCCGCCGCGAACTTGTGAATGGCGGATTCATCATGACCACATCGGCATCGGTCAATATGAAACTCTCGGGTGACTTGCTACCTAGGGCAACCGCTCCAGCCTTCACTACTTCGGATGGCTTGACTTCATGATGACCTCTCTCGAAATCAGTCAGCTTTCTTTGACGAAACGCCTCACGAATGGTCTCACCGAATGGCGGGATTGTCCTTCCTAGGTACGCTGTCGTGGAGTCTACTGTTCCTATACGCAGATGTTCTGTGTACTCAAGAGGCTCCTGCAACAGCAACTGTACTGCGGCAAGATGCGCTGAGAATGCCATTACATCTAGACCGGTCAACTGCTGTTCAACAAATCTCTTATGCACCTCAACTGCGGATTTGTCGCCCTGAATCAGACTCTTCTTTCTCTTGTATGCCGACACTAGGAGCGTACCGCTTCCGCAGGCCGGATCTAAAACCCGAGCTTCTGGGTCATGGATTGCTAGGGCGGCCAAAAGATCACCTGCACCTGAGTTCGTGTAGAATGCCGCGATCATTTTGCGGAACTCAAGAGGGATTATTTCGTGGAAAACCTTTCCAATCAAGTCATGCGTTGATACAGAACGCACCAATTCGACGATGAGTCGCGTCACTCGTAAGCAACCGTCTTTGCTGCGTTCGGGATCGAAGAGTGACGCGACATCGATGTCAAAGATTGGGGCGTAGTTTTTCTCTCGGACAAGTGAGAAGTATTTGCTCCTAATCGTTTGCGGCGATGTCATGTCGGTAACTTCGATCTCGTCGTATAGTTCGGTTTCCCTCCTCAATATGCAGTAGAAGAGGAGCTGGTTCACAAAAAGGAATGAGGCGGCTCTGCTTAGTACTGACCTTCGATCTGTCTTCGCCAGAGATTCGGAAAGAACGGAATCGAAGAACTCTGCCCCACCGAATACTTCCTTCAGCCGCTCCTCCCGCGCATTCTTTGCATAGAGGTACAGAACTTCCACACCTTGACGCAGCAGTCTAACAACGGAGGCATCTGGTGGTTCAACAGGTCGCTTGAGCAGGTCAATTCGCTTTTGGACGACTTCAGAGATGGTTCCAACAACCTCGTCCAGACTCGCCAGCCGCCATACCGAACGCTCGTGCTCAGCGGTTGCTAACATATGCAACACGAAGGATTCTCTTTTAGAAGCGGGATAGACGACTGCAAATACCTCTCCTAGGCGAGTAGTTGCCCCGATCAGCTGCTGATACTCCTGCGCTGAAGAAAACGCTTCAAATTCCTTGTTTTCACCAAGTTTCCCACTTATGATGTGTGTCCCTCCGTCCACGAAAGCGACATCAGGCTTTCGTGGTCTCCCTCTGAGAATGGGAAATTGTAGTTCAAAATCGGCTGACTCGAAGCCTCTCTTTCGGAGGTATTCTGCGAGTCTAGAGTTCCAAGTGTTCTCGCCAGCTTTGCCTGATGGAACAAGCGGCTCAAACGACATGTTCAAAACGTACACGGGTTGCCTACTTTCGTTTTATAAGTCTGTTCCAGATGGCTTGAATTTGGGTCGGGCACAATGCTTTCCATTTCGGCTAGCGTTCTGGATGAGCGTTAGCCACTTGTCTTGTCCTTCGACCTTGATTCCACAAGCCTCTGCCGGAGTCTTGCCGTCTAACCCTTCGTGTGGACGCACATAGTTGTGATAGATCTGATAGCCCGGAATGATTGGGGTGTCAGATTTTTTGATTCCTCGAAATCCGACTTCCCGGAAGCGGATTTCACCATTCAGTCGTTCCATCTTGTTATTGTTGTGCTCACCCGTCAAGCTGATCTTGCGTATGTGATGTGTCGTCACAGCGATGCTGTTGGTCTGATACTCTTTCATGTATGCTTGATGATACGCAGGTAGTCCGTCGGTGATGAGAAGTTTCGGACGCTTCCCCGAAACCGCCTTAGCGAGTCTGAACAGGTGCCGAGCGTCATGCGTGTATTTGGTGTCTGCGACTTCTTGCGCTATCCAGTATCGTGTTTCGTCATCCATCATGGCGAATAGGTATTTCATGTTGCCCTTGATTTTCAAGTAGAGTTCATCTGCTCTCCATACGGGTGAGACTTGCGGCGTGATCTTGTCGAGGTACTTCTGCATGAGTGCGACATATCGCTTGATCCAGTTGTAGACGGTCTGATGAGTGACATTGACTCCTTGAAGCGTGAGAACACGCTGAACATTCCTCAAAGACTCACCCGTGAAGTATAGTTGAAGCGCACAGGTCACGATTTGCGGAGTTGCCTTCAGCTTCTCGAAGCCGAGATTCCGAGTGAAACGCTTTCCACAGACCTTGCATGTGAATCGTTGAATCGCACCGTTCTTGTTGTGCCGTAGACCATGCTTCACTACCGTTTGCGACCCACAGAACACACAGGCCACAGGATCAAGAGGCTTGATGATAACCTGCTTTCGAACCTCGTTTCTGATCGCAAGCGAGAACTCTACGGCCCAGATGTGCTTGCATTTTGACTTGCGGTAGATGTGGTCAGGGCAGGAGCATTCCCAGACGCCTGCCCAGCTGCTCCGCTTCCCTATTCTTGTCCTGTGCTTCCGATCTTGTTCGGCTACCGTGTCCTGACCGGTGCAGCCTATGTATCGGGCTAGGGGGTGGACCACCCGTCCGGACCAGCGGACCATTCGGATCATGTTGCAGTAGTACTCCGAAGCCGGAGGGCTACTTCATCGTGCAGCCGACACGCGTTACGAGATGGCCATCGTCCTTTCTGCAGCCAAGCGCCTGAAGGATGCACTGGACGATGCTGGACTATGCTAGGACCGCACTGAGGGATTCTGAGGACCTTGGAGAGCGCGACACACTGTTGACGTTTTCCCAAACTGGGCCTAAACGTACCCATTCATAG
>JBAVVE010000250.1:0-7750 GCA_049697135.1 Bathyarchaeia archaeon
GAGTATTGGCATCGAACAGACATTCCGCTTGACTAGCGATTAGTCACGAGTCTGTACGAGGCACAATGGATGAAGGTTCTACTCGTGAGCTCGCCAGTGCATGATGGACTGAGGTAGCCAGAGAAGACGGATGCGAGATCCCCGAACATGTATCTGGTAGATCTGCCATATTCCCACATGAAGAGACCCCCTGATCAGGCACTGCCACTGATACGCTGTCTTGAAATACGGTCGGCCACATGGAAGGTGTGCTCCTGATGGGGTTAAGTGGTCGCCCGTGACGGATCCGACGATGAATCCTCGATGTGCAGAATGTCCTGGAACGTATTGCCGTTCAGCGCCCATCGAGAAGCTCAAGACGGAGGCGCTGCCCGCATACTGTCCTATGCGAATTAATACAGATACTATCAAACTGTCAGCCAATCGGTATTCTGACAATGATGTTAAGGAAATTTACGTCAACGCCGCAGCAACCGAGAAGGGAGCATTTCGTACTACTTTGGGAGTGCCCAGAGTAGTCAAGTCTCGAATAGAGCAACTAGTAGATTTCGGGAAGTTGCAAGGCATCGAAAAAATGGGCGTTGCCTTTTGCGTTGCACTGCGTGACGAAGCCTCAAGACTAGTGGAGATGCTGAAAGAGCAGGGTTTTGATGTGGCATCTGTCTGCTGCAAGTCCGGTGCTGCCGACAAGGCAAGCCTCGGCGTTCCTGAAGAATACAAGACTAAGGGAAAACGCGTGTTTGAAGCGGCATGTAACCCGATCCTTCAAGCTGAAATGCTTAACAGGGCTGGGGCACAGGTCAACATTATTGTCGGTTTGTGCGTAGGTCACGACATGCTCTTCACAAAGAACTCAAAGGCGCCCGTCACAACTCTCATCGTAAAGGACAGACTGTTAGGGCACAACCCTATCAAAGGACTGAAGCGTTGAAAGTTAGCCCGCAGGATCACACTGAGATCTCCGAGACCCCAGCACGCGAGAGCACTCAAGGTTCTGCAAGTGCCTTCGCCTTCTTTCGCCATGTTTGTCGCCAGCTATCCCGACTCCTTTGGATGGGCAAGACTTCTCAACTCTTTCCTCGAAAAAGCGTATAGGGCACGTTCGATCTGTGATTCCTCATCAAGGTCGAGGATCTCGATGGAGCCGTCTCTGAGCACGTGGTAGGAACCCTCACCAGCTTACGAAGATCCTAGGGATGAATCCCTCGATGACGTCCGGTCAATACGTGACGCAATCCGCCAGCGTGTAGGGAAACTGATTCAGGAGCTGCAGCACTAGACTCACGCCTGCAATAGGCTAACTTCAACGTAGGTACGCCGGGTTGACAACTCTTGTTGCAGACAACTGGCAGAGTCGAGCGTACAGAGTCCATTTGCACCCTCGTATCAACCTAGGTTCGGTCGAAAGAGTTGATTTGAATATGTATTCAGTAATATCTGGTCGCGAAGGATCGATCTGGAGTTCTGCGGAATGATGTCAACGGCCATCGAACGCATGTGTGAAATGGTTAGGGAGCTGAGGGCGCAGGGGAGACCTTGGCTTGAGATCCAAAACGAATTGGAAAAGGCGGGGATCAAGCAAGGTGACTATGGACCGCTGTACTCACATGATAGCAGATGAGGTCCAAGACAGAGTCAAGAAGAAGTTCAAGGAAGTAGATTCAATGGCAATACACATCGGCATGATCCGCGAAAAGGAACATAGTTGACTCGGATATTTGTAGCAGGAACCTCGAAATGAGACAGACCCGCACAATCACGTCTACAGCAGATGTCGGACTCACGGTGAGGGAGAAGATGCGTACTTCAGAGTTCTTATCTAGCAGTGATATCGGTGTTTCACATGGTGAGACGGTTCAAACCCTCCAGCGGACGGGCCAACTCATGGCAGTTGTCCCGCACGAATTGAGAAGGGAAGTTGGGAGAATTGCCTGAAGAGAAGAAGGCTGAATCAACAGCTGAGATTTCTCGTCGTTCAGTTCTGAAGTGGACTGCAGGCTTGGTTGTCGCTGGGGCGATGGGCGCAGGTTTAGGCTTTGGTGCAGATGAGCTTCTACGTTCAACGGCACCACCCGCAGGCACGGCCACTCAGACGGCGACTGGAAGAGTCACAGCCACTACTGGTCCTCCGTCGGAGGAGAAGGTCTTTCTCAACTTGTGGAAGGAAAGTGGGGCTCTCCAAGTATACGTGAGGGACAATAGGATAACGAGAATGGAGCCCTTCAAGGGCTATCCCACATATGTTAATCGCTTGGCTGAGCGCTATCGGGTCTATAGTCCGCAGAGAATTCAGTACCCGATGAAGAGGGTTGGCTGGGAGCCTGGCGGAAAGTCACCGATAGCGAACCGTGGCAAAGGCGATTTCGTCAGGATCACTTGGGACGAAGCCTTTGTTTCGATCACCAAGGAACTCAAGAGACTACTCGACACGTATGGCCCGTCGGCATTCCTGTACGCCCCTGGGGAACACTCTGACAGCTGGTACTACCACAACCGCTACTTGTACGTGCACGACTTCCTCAGCTTCCTCGGTGGTTACACATCTCTAGGATGTGACGGCCTCAGTTGGGCCGGCAACAGAAGCTCTGGTGCATCAATAATCGGAGACACCGCTCCGAATTTCTTTGCCACCGAGGAAATTAGTTTCTTCCTGAAGTACAGCGGAATGATGGTCATCTGGTCCAGGGACCCGATTGTCAATGACCAACAATACGAGATCATCGATGACGTCAAACTGATGAAGGAAGCAGGAATCACACTCGTCTTCATTGGAGGCGGAATGGACGAGACCGCGAAGAACTTCGCCGATGCTTGGGTGCCTTGTCATCCGTATGGTGATGAGGCGTTAGCGGCAGCGATTACTTACACGTGGATTACTGAGGGCACGTACGATCAGAAGTACCTTGACACGCACGCGGTCGGGTTTGATGAGGAGCATCTTCCGAAGGATGCTCCGAAGGGAAGCTCCTTCAAGAACTACATCTTAGGCAAGAGCGACGGAGTACCGAAGACGCCTGAATGGGCTGAACCGATCTGTGGAGTGAAACCGCGAATCATCAGAGCACTCGCGCGAGAATGGGCATCCAAACCCACAGGACTGGTCTACTGGAGAGGAGGACGCGTTAACGGAGGCCAGTATGTTCGATTCATGTTCACCCTACTGGCTATGCAGGGCATGGGCAAGCCAGGGATAGGTCTCTATGGTACTAGGAACGGGGAAGCTGGGGCGAGGGTGTGGAGAGACGGAGTGAAGGCATACCCGGCTCCTTTTGAGTGGGGAGAGGCACGCTTCACATACCATGACACGCCGGCCATACCATTCGTTCCTGACGTGTATCCATTCTACCATGTAATCCCGCCCGAGCTAGCAGACCGGAAAGCAGCTAGCATGGGTCTGGCGTTCGCAGGCAAATGGCCCGGCTTCGCAATTGCACGTGTTGAGAACCCGGTGAAGCAGGTCATACGTGACGTGCTCTGGGAGGTCTCAATGAAGGCTGACCATGAGCATCCGGTCTATCACCGCTACAACATCGGCATGGACTCGGTCCTGTACGAGTATCCGATGGAGGGCCACTCTGAAGCTCACGCCTACTTCATAGCTGGAGGAAACTACCTTGCCAGGAGTCCTAATTGTAATAGTGTGATGAGGGCGCTGTTGAGTCCCAAGTTCGAGTTCATACTCGCACTGGACCCGTGGTTGGAGCCAGACTGCATGTTCGCTGACATAGTGCTACCGACAGTCACAAACTTCGAACGCAACGACATCTCCGCATGGGGACTGTATGAGATCTACTGCTCGAAGTGTATACCGAACCTGTTTGAGTCGAGGAGTGACAGGGATGTCTGGGCTGAGCTTTCCAAGAGGATGGGAATCTACGACAAGTGGTCCGCAGGCATGGACACTGAGGATGCATGGCTCAAATTCATCTACGAGAAATCCACATCGCTGCCAAAGCATATGACTTGGGAGGAGTTCAAGAAGAAGGGATACCACGAGTGGAAAGTGCCGGATGATTGGCATCCTCGGACACCTAACGATTGGACATGGAAGAAATTCTGGAAAGACCCGAAGAGTAGCCCACTGTTGACAGAATCAGGGCTGATCGAAATATACTCCCCGTCGGCGGTCAGGATAGCCAGCCTCGGACAGTCGGGATACTACGTACATGAAGACCCCAACGCGGTGAGACCTGAAACTCAAAAATTCGAAGAGCCTAGCCCGGGGCCGGATCCGCTTTGTCCAGGTATCCCGGCGTACATCCCCAATCCAGAAGGAAAGGGAACCGCGGCAGGTGAAAAGTATCCGATCGCGGTGATGACATGCCACCCCAAGTACGCCTACCACACCTCGTACCAGAACGTGATCTGGCTTCAAGACGAGGAAAGGAAAGAGATCAATGGCTACAGGTATGCGCCAATATGGATGAGCGCAAAGGATGCTGAAGCCCGGGGGATAAGGCACGGGGATATCGTCAGGGTCTTCAACGATAGAGGTCAGATCCTATGCTGGGCTGACGTGAGCGAGAGGATCCTGCCTGGCGTTGCGCGCGTCAACTATGGCAGATGGAACGATTACGTGGAACCAGCCGTGCCCGGTTCGCTTGACAAGTCTGGCAACATTGAGAACCTGTGCAGAGGGGGATTCATCTCACCGTTCGACACGCAGCAGGACGTGCAGGCAGTAGCACAGGTGGAGAAATGGAAGGGATAAAGATGTCCGACTATGTCGCTGTCATCGATGTCACGAAATGCGTTGACTGTAGGTCCTGTGTAATACAATGCAAGGACGAATACGCTCTGAACGACTATCCGCCATACTCAACTGGCATGCCGTTTAGGGGTCAGAAGTGGATACGTGTAGAGCCCCTTGAGAGAGGAAGATTCCCAAAGACCAAGTTCGATAGCATCCCAATACTCTGCATGCAGTGTGACAACCCACCCTGCATGGCAGCAGCAACAGGCGGTGCGATCTACAAGCGGCCTGACGGCATAGTCATCATTGACCCAGTCAAGAGCAAAGGCCAGAAACAGATCGTAGACTCATGTCCATATGGAGTCATATTTTGGAACGATGAGAGGGAGATTCCGCAGAAGTGCACATTCTGCGTCCACAGACTTGAGAAAGGTCAGATTCCAAGATGCATGCAGGCATGTCCTGCCGACGCAATAAGGATCGGCGAACTTCCGCAGATTATGAAAGACGCTGAGAGAGGCGACCCTGTGCCTCTGCACCCCGAGTACGGGACGCAAAACCGAGTCTATTACATAGGTCTCCCCAAGACGTTCATTGCCGGAGCATTGGTGGACAGCAAAGGCGAATGCCTTGAAGGAGCAGATGTCACAGCAAAAGACACGGCCACAGGGGCGATCGTGGCCAACACGAGGTCTAACCTATTTGGAGATTTCTGGTTGGACGGGCTCGACGTGAAGAAGACCTACGAGGTCGCAATCACTTCGGCGGGCAAAACAAAGACGGTCTCCGTATCACTCGATACAGACACGGACCTCGGAGACATACAATTCTAGAACAAGGAAAGATGCGGCACACAAACGCTTCTTTCTCCCTACCTTACCTAGTATTCCTCTATCTAGCCCTTGCGATGCAGAATGTCTGTTGTGCTATTCCACAACATGTGGCACATCTGTGAAGTAGACTTCTGCTGGCGTCCTAGTTTAGGGCCATGTGTGGACGTTCCCAGTTGTAGTATTCAATGAATTTCCAGTGGAGCGGGAACTTGGCATGCTCAAGGTCGTATGTTCGGAACCAGCGTTCAATCTTTCCAAGCGTGGTGGGTTTGCCGATTCCGCCGAGGATATGTTTGATCTTGCTGCCTTCGCAGTAGGCGCCGAAGACTGATTCTCCTTTGCGTACGCTCCAGAATTGCGATCCGTGATCGGTGAGGATCTCTCGTGGTTTCGCGTATTCATGGACGGCTTTGTCGAGTAGCCAGATGACGTTCTCGGTGGTGCCTTCGTTGAATATGTGGCTGCCTGTGACGTATCGGCTATGGTCGTCTAGGATTGTGATGAGCCATCTCGCTCAGGAGCTGGAGGGAATCTCTGAAGAATGAAATGGCAAGCTAGGCTCTCGGCAGTTCATGTCCACGAGCCCGACTGGGGCTGTCACCGTTGAAGGTTGAGCTTATCAAGTGCGTAATGCGGACATATCTTCGAGTCTAGGTAGTTCTTTTCGCATTCTCTACAGTTCATGCATTGTAGAACCGAGATCCTAGGCCCGGCTATAGCACCCTGCGGGCACATGTGCTCGCAGACCTTGCACGTGCCGCACTCAGGCCACCTCTTTATCTCTCTAACTCTAAGCCTGCCTGCAAGCGACATAACCGCGCCAGCTGGACAGATGTAGTCACAGTAGAACCGATTGAACGGCACTGAGAGAACCACGGCCGATATCATGATTGCCCACATCCACCAATCTCCCTTGAGGCGGAAGAAGGTCTGGAAGGGCTCTACTCCCGTGATCCAACTGTCTCCTAACAGCACGCCTGCTGCGACGCCTGCCAGGATAGGGTACTTCAGGTAGACCAGCTTTGAGTGGATCTTGATCGGGATCTTTTTCCTGAGCGGCGATATCTTGTTGATGATCTCTGTAAATGCTCCAAAGGGACAGATGTACCCGCAGTACAACCTGCCCCAGATGAGCGATGTTACCAGCATCGATCCGAACAGGGCGTACCAGTATAGGTTTGAGAACAGCGGAGGTAATGTAGCCCACATGAGCTGCGTCAAGTCGATTATTGAAATCATCCTCCCCGCATAGATGCCAATGAATAGTATGGCCCCTCCAAGAACAGCATACTTGAGCGGCTGACGGTTCTGCCTGTAGACGATGATGGCCGCACCGAACATGCCAATCATCGCTGTGGCCTCAATCAAATCACCCTCCTGAATCATAGCAGCGGCTGAGGCAAGATACTGCTCGAGTGGGCCAACTTTCCTACTTTGGATCGCCCTGTAATCGTCGACCACTTTTCTGCCAGCTTCCCTCATTCCCGAGGCTATGGATCTGCTTGTGTAGGTCGCACTAGTAATCGCGTCCACATCCAGTCCTACCTCTAAGGGCTCGTAGACGCTGCGGCCTACGAATTTGTTGAGCCAATCTTGGGTGACCAGGTACCCCCAAGATTCTTGCACGCGCCAAGCCCTCAGAGACTCTATCGTGCCTGTTTGGTTCACGAATACTAGGATCGCGATATGAGAGTTGTAGCCGTAAGTCCACTCCGGAGCCACATCAGTGGTCAAATAGATGAGACCGAGGGCCTGTCGTGTGTTTGCAGCCGGGGTCACTGTGTAGTATGTGAGATTACCGTGGCTGCGAGTGAATTCGATGTCGCTCGCGTTCACCAGTTGGAGCAGCACGTCCCGATTGATCGTGAACAGCTCCGCTTGGCTTGAGGATGAGGTTGTGACTTCGAGTAAAGTCGACGAGTTGGCGATCGTGAGCTGAGACCAGACAGCGCACAACGACACAACCAAGAGCGCCAATATGACTATGATGATCGCTCTCTTCTTGGCGAAGTATCTAGTGCCTCTCAGTGTGGACAGCGGCATTTACGGTATCACTCCGAAGCCACTGGAGCGAACGAGCGTGCCGTCGCGTGTGACAATGAGGCATTCGTACCCTTTGAAGCCCTCGAGCAGCTTCAAACCTTCGCGCGGCTTCTTGACCATCAATGCGACTCCCAAGGGATCAGCCTCAGCTGCGGTTGGGGCCGTTACGGTGGCGCTGTGC
>JBAVVE010000251.1:0-5332 GCA_049697135.1 Bathyarchaeia archaeon
CAACGCCCTGGGAAGCGCACGAAATCACGCAGAAACACTACCTGATTCAGACACGACCGGCTGACGCCGAAGACATCCACCTTGGGCTACTATAGCCTTCGCTCCTTCAACAACCTTTCAAGAAGCATTGGCAAGTCCTCATGGTTCTTTGCAGCTTGATCACCCAAACTGACTTGCTGCTCTCGGGTAAGTAACTGCCAGCAGTGAGCGATCTCGTCACTAGTCTCGTACGTGTGAATTCCGCCGGCTCTTCTATTATGCCGGCGAACGACCGCGCTGATCCTTGCCATAAGGAGAGAAAGTCCGGGGACACTCAATAAGCTCTCGGTCAAGACTTCCGAATGCCCAGATTCTGCGCATTCCCTAGATCGCAGGATCCTCCCATCTTCTCCACATCCAGCTTTCGAACAAGTCTGATGACTTTTCGTGAAATGCTAGGTGTCAATTGGAACTCTTCGTGATGCGGGCAGTATGAATCGAGAAGCGGCTCTCCCATGTCTTCATTGAATATGACTGGATACAGCTGACAGCCTTCAGGTCGATGATTGTAGATGGTGCATCGCTGACCGTTGTGAAAGACACACCTTCCTGACAGATTCTTGAGTTGCCGGTTCCCATTCTTCTTGACTATGAAGGAATCCTCAGAGAAACCGAGACCCTTTATCCGGGCGATGTCTAAGACGCTCAGTGGCATTTCGGTATTCAAGCAGCATTTGATGCACCCATATTGCAGGCAGATGTCTTTCGTCTTGCTCATCACTGGACTCCTCCCATGCGGTTCTTTCCGTGAGCTCTTTTTGGGAGCAGACTGCGGATATCCTCATTCGTTAGCAAAATTGTGCTTGTTTCAATCACTGACGAAGAGCATTCTCAATCATAGCGACGATTCTGCCAATTTCCTCGATAGGCATGCTTGTCTCGATGGAAAGTTCAAGGTGTTTGTTGTTGAAAGGAACAATCAGCATGTGTGCTTTCTCGTGTTGTATCAACGCGAATCTTGCGCGTCCTAGAGATTCAACCCACGTTCGCATGACGCCGTCGAGAATCGTTACCTGAAGATCGATCTTCTTCGCCTCTTCAGGAATCGGCTCCAATGGAACAAGACCAGGCCGCATCCCTCCCGCCAGAACATTGCAATGGCTATCAGTAACCGTAACATACCTAATCCGTCGGTCGGCGGAGAAGCCCCGATTGCACAGCTCTTGATAGTCCATTCTATGCCAAGCCCGCTTCCAATGTGCTTGAGATGAAATAAAGGAATGCTCGTCGGAGAGAGTCCCTCTCCTACTTAATTCCTCTTCTCTCTAGTTCCTCCTCTTTGAGTACTCTGTGCAGTACCTTCCCCACTTGGCTGAGTGGTAGCGAGTCTCTGAACTCGACTTCCCTTGGTCTCTTGTAACCAGCCATCTTGTCTCGCGCCCACTGGATGAACTCCTCCGGAGTCGCCTTCGCTCCATCCTTCAGAACGATGAATGCCTTGACGAACTCATTACTTGGCTCGTCCTCTCGTGTGAGGCCAATCGCGGCGACCATTTTCACCTTTGGATGCTCGTAGAACATGTCCTCGATTTCACGCGGATACGCCTTGAGGCCGCCTACGTTTATCATCTGTTTCTTGCGGTCTGAGATGACGAAGAAGCCCTCCTCGTCCATATGCCCAATATCCCCCGTAAGAAAGAAACGCTTGCCATCAATCGCTCGCATCACGTTCTCTGTTTCATCTGGCTTGTTCCAGTAGCCCTTCATCACTTGTGGTCCGTATACCGCAAGCTCCCCAGTTTCCCCGACGGGCATCTCCTTCGTCCCTGTTTCAACGTCAAGGATCTTTGCTATTGTGTCCGAGATTGGCAATCCGATTGAGCCGAACTTGCGGTCTTTCCTGTTCGTGGGGTTGATATGAGTCACGGGTGATGTTTCGCTTAGGCCATATCCCTCAAACAGGATCGCACCAGTCACATCCTCGAATCTCTTTGCAAGTTCGGGTGGGAGGGGTGCGGCTCCAGAACTGCACACCTTGATAGATCTGAGGTTGTACTTCTTCACATCAGGATGGTTGACTACACCTGCATACAAAGCTGGCACACAATTGAAGATCGTTCCTCTGTGCTTTTCGAGCGCCTTGAGCAGCTCTGTCAGCGGCGGCTTACCTGCTCTTGGATCCGGTACGCATACCAGCTGGCAAGCGTAGTTTGTGCTAATCAATAATGTCAGAGTTAGACCGTAGCTGTGATACCAGGGCAGTGCTCCAACAAACACCTCTTTCCCATACTCAATCTTCCTTTCTGCGTCGATGTCCTCGGGTGATAGGTTGACCCATTCGTAGATTTGGAGGACATTGGCGACGAGGTTCCTATGGGTCAGAGCTGCTCCTTTCGGTGTACCTGTCGTTCCTCCAGTGTACAATACCATGGCAACGCTGTCAGGATCAACGGCAACTCTAGGTGCAATAGGTTCGTGCTTGGCTATGATGTCATGATAGAAGAAGGTCACATCTTCCTCGTAGTACGGGCTCTTCGGGATCTTCCCGAGAAGACCTCCGAGTATGGCCTTGGCTTTGGGCAGGAAGCTCTTTGTGCTGCACACCACCACAGTCTTGACATCTGTACCCTTGATGGCCTCATAGCAGGTCGGTGTGAATGAAGGGTGATCAAACACAAACACTGCGACCGCTCCTGAGTCCTTCAGCTGGAAGTTCAGCTCCCCTGCCTTGTACATGGGATTGCAGGTGACCACAGTCGCTCCAGTCTTCAATGAACCAAACAGGACTGGAGGAAAGTGCGGCACATTCGGCAGAAAGACCGCAACTCTGTCGCCTTTCTTTATGCCTCGACTTGCCAAGAAGTTCGCGATTCGGTTTGCGTCATCCCTCACCTGTGAGAAGGTCCACGATTGTCCCTCCCATACCGTGTAGGGCAGATTACCGCTCTTCTCGGCAGATCTATCAAACATGGCAAATAGCGGTTCCCGCGGATATTCCAGTGTCTTTGAAACGTCCGCAGGCCACTTGTGCTTATACCAAAGATACTCGTCCATGGCCCCTTCCGTTCCACAACTCTCTCTTCGGCTTGGACTAAGGCAACAATCAGCGATGAATTGCCCGTTTCACAAGAGATAAGATGTTCGGTGTCAGATGTTGGGCGGAGTCCGGTCAGAGCTGAGACACGACAAAGGGCGGAGTTCCAGTTGAGCCGAAGAGTGGTTGTCGGAGATTCAGGACAACGCCTAAAGGAGCTTTCGGCGAGCGAGGAAACAGTAATTGGCTATATGTACCCGCATACACCGATCGAGCTTCTCCTTGCCCATGGGATCACGCCCTCACTAGTAGGGACCAATCCCAACGTCCAAGGCGGATTTGAGGCAAGCCTTCAGACTTTCTCGTGTTCGCTCACAAGAAACCTGTTCAGCCAACGCGCAAGCGGCGGATTATTATCGCTCAGCGGGCTCCTCTTTCCCAGCAACACATGTGACTCGTTGCATAATGTGGCAGACGTCTGGCGACACCGTTTCCCAGAAGACAAGATCTTCATACTCACATATACTGCGGCCAGATTTGATGAGGACTCGGTTCGCTTTTTTGCGGAAGAACTCAGGATTCTCAGCGAATCCCTGAAGAATGCATATGGACGTCCTCTCTCCAATGATAGTCTCCTGACTGCCGTGTCTCTTGTCAGCGACTTCAGGAACGCCGCACAAACCCTCTATTCGTGCAGGCTTCTGGATCCGAGTCTTGTTTCATACTGCGAGGTCGCACGGATGGTGAGGGATTTCCTGGTCGCCCCAAACACCGACACAGTCCGTCAGATTGGTGAGTCCGCTGGTGCCGCCTCGCGAATATTGGGCGAGAGAGGTCAGTTGACCACCGCAAAGTCACTGCAGAAGGGGTTGCTGACTGGAACACTAAGTGACATCGAGATCGTTGTGGAATCGAACAGCCCAAGAATAATGGTCGTGGGTGGCATGACAGAGCCGCAGGCCATCGGATCCGTATTCAATGGCTCGACGAAATTCGGTGACGATGTTATTGTCTTAGACCTACTCAGCCTCGGTTTCAAGATGGTCTTTACACCCCCAGTGAAATTGGAGGGCGATCCCTTCGTTGCCATCGCCAGATCCATCTTAGGCGCCCCATCTGAACCAACACAAGAGGGACTTCCTGCAAGGCTTGAATTCCTCAAGCATCTTCTATCTCGGCTCATCATCCGCGGACTTGTGGTCTGCGAGCAGTCATTCTGTGACCCCGATCAATTCGAGGCTCCATCTCTCGTGAATGCTGCATCTGAAGTGGGCGTACCCTCAGTTCGATTACCAATAGACCCTGAGCTTTCTGACAGAGCCAGGCTGGAGGGCAGAATCCAGTCATTCCTTGAAACACTCGAAGGAGGTCCGAAGTAAGATGACCGGGAAGGAGTCTGGAAAGGAAGAAAAAGCGTACAGGCCTCTCAAGACGCAGGACCTTCTGCAGCAAGTGCTGTTTCGCTACGTGCTTGAGGGTAGTGCGGCCAGCGAGGAAGGGCACCTCGCATGGGTGACCTCAGGATTCCCAGTGGAGATACCAGTAGCCATGGGCATAACAGCCACCTACCCGGAACAGTATGGTGCAGTGATTGGCTCGCAGAAGGTCGGCCCGGCACTTTGTGGCTTTGCCGAGGAGCTGGGATACTCTCAAGAGCTCTGTTCCTATGCTCGCTCGAGTATTGGTTCTACGAGGAAACCTGAAGAGAGTCCCTTGAATGGGCTGCCGAAACCTCAAGCCCTCCTTGCCTGCAACAACATATGTGGGACAGTCCTGCGCTGGTATGACGCCATCTCACAGATGACAGGCGCACCAGTGTTCCTTCTAGACACTCCACCTATCGAGGGAGAGCAGCAACCACACCATCTAGCCTATGTGCACAGAGGCATTGCGCGCCTTGTCGAGTTCCTGTCTAACACCTTTGGCGCTTCACTTGAAGAGAAGCGGCTGAGAGAAGTGGCCGCGAACTCAACCAAAGCAATTGGTCTCTGGACGAAGTCACTCGAGGCCTGCAAGAACAGACCGAGTCCTCTCAACTGCGCAGATAGGTTCATGACCATGGCTCCAATAGTCTCAATGAGAGGGGCAGAGCACATCATTGAGTTCTATCAGGCGCTCTATGATGAAGTCCGGGAACGCGTTTCCCAAGGCATCGGCGCAATAAGGAATGAGAAGGTTAGGCTCCTCTGGGACAACATACCTCCATGGTTCAGCATTTTCAAGTTCTTCAATGGCCTGGCAAAACGGGGGGTTGTGTTCCCTGCAGACACGTATACTCATGCTTGGTCCGGCTCCATCGAGGGCGAAGATCTCTTCGAC
>JBAVVE010000252.1:0-22095 GCA_049697135.1 Bathyarchaeia archaeon
GGTCCGTACTTCTCCTTAGATTCAGCCATCTTGTTCCATATGGTATCGAGTGCTTCTGTCCATGAGATTCTAACGAATTTCTTGCGATCACCTTTTCCTCCGACATTCTTCATTGGATAGAGTAGTCGATCTGGTCCGTACACTTTCTCTCTCCAACCAACTCCCATTGCGCACGGCCTGCTCTGTACGCGCCCTTTCTTCAGGGCTGCCAAGTCGACATCTTCTCGTGGATTGTTGGGATTGACCGAGTCATCTGTCTCGATCGAGGTTACACGTCCATTCTTGGCACGCACTTTGAGTAGGCACTGCATCATGCATCCCTGGTTGCAGCTAGTGTAGACAATCTTCTCGCCTTCGTGCAAGGCAATGGAATCTTGGATGATCTTGTTCACTCTGTCTTGTACCTCAGCTGAGAGCGGAGGTTTGTAGGAAAGAGAGGACGGAGGTGGCGACGTGACCGTGACCGTTGTTCCAGTGGCCGGGCCCTGTGTCGGCCTGACCAGCATATCCGCGCCCACACCAACCACGGCACCTCCAACGGCAGCACCGGCGAGCGCAGCTGTCCATCTGAGCATTGAACGTCTACTGACTTTCTCTTCCGAAATCTTCTCCTTGTTCTCTTTTGACAATTTCCCATCTCTTTTTCTATTCGACGATGCAGCCAAGTTCTAAGCAGGGCTACATCATGGTATGCATCGGGCAGGCTGAATATGATACTTGTTATTACCGCTCAGTAATATCGCCTCAAGTAACCTATTCGGATGGTGCGTGGTTGTGCAGTGACGGCGTCTCGCGGTGTCTGTGAGCTTAAAAGCTAGGTGTCGGAAGATGGCAGAAGTTGCCTTGAGGCGTGCAATTGCATGAGCAAGGATTCGTCGAGACTCAACCGTAGGGACGTTCTCCGACTGGCCTGCCTTGCCGGACTTACCCTCGCAATACCACTGCTGAGACTGTCCGCGACTAACAATTCAGGTAATGCCCCGTCGGTGTTCCGGCGGTCGATCAAGGCGCTTGGAACGACGGTGACAATAACGGTCGAAGACGAACTTGGCCCTGTGAAACTGCAAGCAGCTACCGAGGACGCGTTCAACGAAATTCGGAGACTCGAGTTGCAGCTGACACGATTCCAGTCAACAAGCCCTGTCTCCCATCTCAACCAAATGGGACGAGTGGAGACGCCCGCACGCGAGCTATTTGACGCCCTCCATATAGCAGAATACTTCTATGATAGAACAGAGGGTGTGTTCGACATTACTGTGAAGCCGGTTCTAGATCTCTTGGAAAGCTATCGGGGATCCTCGTCGCTGCCGTCGGAGGTTGAGTTCGACGCAGCCAAGAGGCTCGTGGATTTTCAGTCGCTCTCGATTTCGAAGGATGCCTTGACTCTCGCCAAGCCGAAAATGGGCATTACGCTAGACTGCATTGGCAAGGGATACGTCCTGGACAAGGCTGCTGAGAGATTGCGGGCGTATGGAATATCTTCGGCGCTCATTCAAGGAGGAGGCACGGTCGTGGCTATTGGTTCCAGGTCAGACGGGTCGCCTTGGAGAATTGGTGTCAGAGATCCTCTTGATTTGGATGCGCTAATTGGGAGGATAGACATTACCAACGCCGCTGTGGCAACTTCAGGTGACTATGAAGACTTCTTCTCGGAAGACGGACATCTGTTCCACATTGTTAATCCAGCAACGGCACGTTCGCCTCTCTACTCACATAGTGCTACTGTGATGGCTTCCACAGCGACCGAAGCGGATCCGCTTGCGCTGACGTTAATGGTCAAGGATCCTCGCGAAGGTCTCAGGCTTTTGGGAAATTTCCATGGATGTGAATGTCTCATCGCTACTCGCGACGAAGGATACGTTCAGTCAGGCGGCTTCCAAGGTGAAGTAGAATGATATCTCCTTCCCCGAAGGGTACAAGATACTTGGCCAAAAGGAGAGCTGCGCTCATTCTTCTGCTGGCGATCTCTCTTCTTTCGTACGCCTCTCTTGTAGCTTGGTCTGAGTTGACAGCGGCGAGGCAAGGTTCACAATCGAGTCAGGCCGAGTTGTTCACGCTCGATCATGACGTCTTGATCGGCCTGGTTGGCAGAACTGACATCGAGTTTGTGCACAGCAGTGGTGATGTTCCATACTACATCGTGGTCTCATCATCTGGCAACAGGCAGGTTCTTGGTCTTGTCTTCCTGACTAGCGACGTGGTCCCAGAGTTGACCTACGGGTACAACTCTCAGGTCAAAGTCTTGACCTTCGTGAACCAGACCGGGACGATCCGGTCTCTGAAGCTTTGGAATATGCAGGAGGCCTTCGGGTACATGATCTCAGACAAGTGGATCAACAAATTCGTCAATCGCACTGTTTGGGATCCCCTTATGGTTGGAAGGGACATTGAGGCGATCAGTTCTGCCACTGTCACCTGCAAATCTATGGCATCAGGAGTCAGGGATGGTGGTCGGAGGGTGATCGACGACTACATGACCAACGAGCGTAGAAGAATGGACCCGTTGGGTTTCTTTCTCTCCTCAGCAATTGCGATGGTCCAAGAAGATGATGTGATTCTGGCCTTGGTCATGGCAGGACTGGTCACCGCCTCAGCGACTGCGTACGTGAGGAAGGATGAGCGGTTCAGGTATGTTGTGCTGGGAGGAGCTTTGCTCTTCGTTGGTGTCTACACAGGGAGGATGATTTCGATAGTCGATTTGACGTATCTCATGCGAGGAGCCATTCCTCCCCTCTTCTCCAATCTGTACTGGTACGTTTTGTATGGTGGAATGTTGGTCACATCTGTGCTCTGGGGACGACTATACTGCGGATATCTCTGTCCATTCGGAGCTTTCACGCAGATCATCAACAAGATTTCACCACTCAAAAGGAAGATCCCAATAAGGATCCATTGGAGACTTGTCTATCTGAAGTATGCCATCTTGGTGGGCGTCGTCCTCGCGGTGTTCACTGGCAACTCATGGGTCACGGGTATAGAACCGTTCCAGACGTTCTTTCTGCTCAAGGGCGACTGGTGGATGTGGACTATTCTGATAGGGGTCTTGATTCTTTCAGTGCCATTCAATCGTTTCTACTGCAGCTATGTTTGCCCAGCGGGTGCAGTTCTGTCCCTTGTCGGAAGACTGAGGGTCAAGGAGATAAGAAGATGGCCGGAGTGCGGCAGCTGCAAAGTCTGCGAGAAGACCTGCCCACAAGGAGCCATCCGCGGATCGAAGATCTCTATTCTCGAATGCATGGACTGCCGGGACTGCGAGAAGAACTACTTGGATGCCGAAACCTGCCCACACTACGCAGCTCCAAGAGCTGCCCAAAGGGAAGCTATTTTGCCCGCTATGACCGCGAAGCAAGTGATCGCTGATGAACAGTGAGAGATCTTCCGTCACCGAGATCGTCAAGGTCTCATCTGCTCGTGCTGCTCTCTACAGGTTCCTCTCAAGAGGCTTTGGGGCCGAGGTCGATGAGTCCTTCATCGAGACAATACAGAAGATGCATCCCATTCTCCTCAGTCTCGCAGCTGACAACGATAGCCAGGATTTCAAGCAAGGAACGCATCTGCTAGGCCAGTTCGTCGGAATGATCAGATCCGACTATGAAAAGGATAGACATCTGTTCCTCGAGGATTTGGCAGCGGATTTCGCTTCACTCTTCCTTAATGCCGATGCGAGATCGGTTCATCCCGTTGAGTCTGTCTACCTCGGCGAACATCACTTGCTGTACGAAGAGCCATATGACGATGTCGTGCGAATCTACGACCTGTTCGGATTCAAGAAGAAACGAACAGTGACCGAGCCTGAGGATCACTTGGCAGTGGAGCTAGAATTCATGGCACATCTTTGTGACCTTACTGTGCACTCACTGGGGGATAAGAGGATCGATTACGCGATTGGCTTCCTTGGGAATCAGAGCGAATTCCTTGATCGTCATCTCTCAAAATGGGCGCCTTTGTTCTCGGGGGATCTGAAGAGCGTCAGCACCAACAAGCTCTACTCTTCGCTGGCTCATTTGCTGCAGGGATTCCTGAGCACAGAAGCCTCGACCATACTTCAAACAAGCGAAATGGCAAACCCAGAAAAAACGTAGCCATTTCGAACCTCCATCAATCAACCTCATGCGACTGTCAAAGAAGCCTTCATAGACCGCAAAGCAGAAGATGGTCACGTTTTACGCTCGCGTACTAGAACGCAGGTACCCAGCCCCATTCGGGTTCGGAACCCTACCGTTTTGGGCTCCAGACCACCCACATCACGGCGATTATGCGCTGCCGATTAGTCTGCCTTGTGTATTCTAAGGTTCAACTACAACTTCGTAACAGGTAGACTTTGTCCTTGGGGGTATTAGACGGCCCTCTCGTAAATCCAAGCCTAGCACCACGTCCGGAGCAGTCAACGCTCGACGCGCCTCGCTTTGAGTAAGATCTTTGTAAGAAGATCAGGATGAGAATCGGTTATGAACACGGCGGATTGAACTCATCAGCAAGCGAGACCGCACTATGCAAGTTTCCCACAGTAAGGACACACCAACTTACGATACTTACGTCTGGGATCAGGTAAGTGATAACCGTCTGGGATCCGCTTACCGCATTCAATACAGTAACTGCTCAAGAACCCTACACAAGTTCGCTGGCGTCATTTCCTCAAAAGACTTTCGGCTACGACGAGCGACTGTGCTATTCCACGACATGTGGCACATCTCTGAAGTAGGCTTCTGCTGGCGTCTTATAGTTTAGGGCCATGTGTGGTCGCTCGTAATTGTAGTATTGGATGAATAGGAATTCGCCTCTATCGTCGACAGTGGCCAGAAATATAGATCGTCATGACATCTTTGCAAACCCCATGGTATCCTCCTTCTCGGCAGTACTGCATATTGATTGTCTTTCCGTAAACTGGGCACATTGTCACGACACACATTCGTATCGAATGAAGCGAGATTCTGTATCTATTTAAGACTTGATGAATGGCTGAGCGCAGGAGGATCAGGAGTTATCTGAAGGCTGACGGTGAGAAGGAGGTCAATATGCGACAGATGATCATGCGTTATAGACGCGACAAACAAAGGATCCTAGACGACCTGAAGCTACTCGACCAACTACTCGCCGCCTACGAGAAGCGTTAGCGGTATGCTACAGCCGTTGTGGAGGTAACAGAGATTGGGTAATAACCGCTCGGGGCGTTTAGAACTCTCAAGCAGTTCTTGAGTAAGATGTTAGCTGAAAACGAGCGGATACGAAGCTGGAATTTAGCTCAACTCAGCCACCAAGTCACTACCCAATGAAGTCTTCCAATACTAGCATGTCCATAACAGTCGTCGAAGTGAATAATCGCCCTCGCACGGGGTATTCACTATCGGTTCGCTTCGGCTGGCATAGAACAGGGCGGAAGAGTTCGGCAATAGATGTTGCTCAGAATCCGAAGGGGCAGCGTTGAGAAGAGAGTCTTCGGGGTCCGTCGTCCCCCGGGCCTGTCAAGAGTAGCGTAAAATACTGCTACTATGCACTGAAGTAGTTGATGCCCGATGGTATTGAAGTGTCCTCGTTGCGACAGGACCCTTCCTGATGGTGTGTATGGATTATGCCCCTCATGTTTAGCGGAGGCACCGGCTATCTTTGGGCCCCCTGGCCGAGACATATTGTGGTTCAGAGAACCAGTCCGTTTAGTCGAGGACGACAAACTAGACAGGCTGCGGGCAGGCTTTGCGGAGCAGGAACGAATACGTCGAGAAGTAGGGGAGATATGTGCTGAAGAACACTGGGCCTTTCGAAAGTATCTTGAGGAAAGAGATCGTGTTCCTCCGGCACTTCTGAGCCCGGAGAGCAGGCAATACGATTTGAAGTGGAGGAACTTCAGATTACGAAGGAACATGGGACCTTAACGCCGTATACGCAACGAATAAGGTACTAACGATCTTCATTATCGAGCGGCGCTCGATTGCCCCTCGACGGGCCTATTTCGCCGGGTGGTTAATGTAGCTATTTTGAATGCGGAATTCTAGCTCTCGCAGTTCTCTGTGCTCTTCCAGCCATGAATCAGACAACGCCGAATACAAGCAGTCATCAATCTGGCGGTTGATGCAGGTCTGCATTGACGAATGAGCAGTGAAGTGGGCTATGTTCCCTTGTGTGTGAGGTATTCAGTGGAATCCGCATCGGGAGGTTTCCATACCCAACAGGGTTCAAAACCCTGCCAATTTTGGGCTCCAAACCATTCACACAGCTGCAATTGTGCGCTGCGGACTAACCTGCCTTTTGTGCTTCCCTGGAGGTGCGAAAAATCTGGCTGCCCGGATCGCGTGCGAGTACTCTGAATGCCACTGCCCTGTCTTTATCGCCACTCCGGGAGAGATAACGGTAACTTGACCGATAGACCAGCCCGTTAGGGGCTTGCTCTCTCGCAAAGCCGTGCGTTTGGGTTTGCTTCTTCCACTTGTCTCATGGGCCCTCTTTCTCTCGGTTCCGGCTCACGCACAAATCACCCAGCACGTATGCATGAACCAGGGAAGGCGAGCTGGAGCGGCTAGTGGGGCAGGCAGAGCACTACTTCGACAAGGGGGAGCAGCGAGGTATCCTCTCGAACTGCAGAAGCAAGCAGAAGCTCCTATGCTGTCCTAGGTCCATTCGGTGAGACGACCTCACGATCAGGCAGATTCAGCATCTGCAACACGCGTCGAATTTGCGTCTCATTGGCCAACCTCTTCGCTGTATCCTCGAGTACTCCTTGTGACAGCCACTCCCCCAGATTGTATCGAGCATACTGGGGATTCTTGTCGAGTTTGTCACACTTCCAGGCGAGTAGGGTCCTGACCACCGCCCTTAGAACGCATAGTTCGGGCAAAGCTTCCTTCAACTCTTTCCTTTTTCCTTCCGCCAAGCTCTGGAGTTCGGTCCCACTCATTTGCCCGTAGGCGACGTCCCTTGGCACAATGGTCAGCTGTACATCGTATGCTGGCGACAACGTGATGTTATGCACGGCCGTTTCCAAGGCCTTTGGCTCCGCATCTGGAAATAGGGTCTCGGCCTCTTCCCCCAGCCAGCGTCCGTATTCTCTCCAGTTATCTCTGGACGGAAACACATCTGAAGGCATCGGCAGGAACTTTGCAAACATGGCGGTCACAACTTTGCGTTCAAACTCAATTGCCTCCATCCTGGCGTCGAAGTTGATGAGTTCCGCGATCAAGTCCTTAACAAGAGCCTTGCTTCTCAGAGCCTTGCGTACGTTGGATTCGGGATCAGGCTTGATCCTACTCCACACCAGAACGAGCGCCTTGCTCTTGAGGCTCTTCAGATCCTCATCCCTCGACGCGAACATGGCAATACTCACTCGGGCAACGTCTCTGAGCAGCAAACGCTTTGTGACAACCTCCCAACCATATGCTGCAGATGGAATGAACGCGGTATCTATCATATTCCAAGAACAGCCTTCTATCCACTTGGAAAAAAGTGGCCACAATTTGCTGAACTCATCACTTTTGGAGAGGACTGCACGGAGCGCGTCATTTGGAGTGGGATACATTGAACACCTGCCACGTGCGCGGGTTGCGTCATTTGCGGCGATCTGTTCAGCCTGTTCCATCGACTTCATGAACAAGTCGTGCAGCGGGTTAATCTGCGAACACTTAACCGCCAAATCGATGTCACGGGGCCTACTCTTCCCTCTGAAGAAACTACCGAATCCCCAAATCTCCTCGATTCGTATTGGAAGATCTTCACTGGAAGCACGCTGACAGACGACTCTCAATCGTTCTAGTAAGGTTCTCTGCCGCTCCGAGAACTGCGGATGGGTTTGGTCTGCCCTCAAACTCGCCTTTCCCAGTCCTATTCAGCCGGGGCTGACTAATATGCGATCAGAGAAGATCGCAGCAGCACTGCGACCAAGCGCGAGTAGCCCTGCCGTGCGATGGGATGGTTACCCGCGGCGACCTACTCATGATTGGGGGTACTGTTTCTTCATTCGAGAATAGTCGGTGGATTCCTAACGTTGTTTTGTCCGTAGGAATTCGTTAAGATCAGATCATGAGACTGCGCAGGATCGGGAGGTTTCCATACCCAACAGGGTTCAAAACCCTGGCCGTAACATAATTGTTCCGTAAGATAATTGTCGTCAAAGGTTCGCTATTTCTCTGGCTTTTCCTGGTCCAATTCCCATTAGGTACGCAACTGGAATTGCCATCTGAGAAGAGTTGATGAGACTGGTCACGGTCTTCGCAAGCAATCGTCAGAATCTTCTCTGTATTCTATCCAGCCAATTTGTGGGTCATAAATGTGAGAAAAGTCCATCCAACTGCTAAGTGTTCTCATCGCTGCAAATGCGTGGATTCGTGCCGATGGAAAAGCCTCCAAAAGCCTGTTTGCAGCGCCCATCATCATATGGCCTCTAGTAACGATATCATCTATTAGCACAATGTCTTCAGTCGATCCTAGGTTTCCCTGTACGGCCAGTGATTCGAAATGCTCGGTTGGCGTTGGTCTTTGACTAGCCTGACTGGTAGCCGATTTGCGAACCGCCCTTGTGCGAGCGAGACATGGCATCACGCGTGCGCCGAACCCTCTCCTGACCAGGGCAATTGCTATTCGCTCCGGGACCCAAAGACTATCTGGTTGCAAGAGCGAACTCCTTGGAAGTGGAACCAGAACCGAATTTGATCGAAAAATGGAGCCAAAAGGTAGCTCAGATCTTCGACGTCCCATCGTACTAGATATCCAGTTTGACATGAGGACTGGTGGGTCCTCTACAAAGGAATCATACTTTATGATTCTCATTATCTGTCGGGATCGCTCAATTTCCTCCGAACTACCACCGCGCGGGCAATATGAGAGGAGTGAACCAAATTGAAGTTGGTTCAGGCGCATGGCATAACTCAGCGCATGATCTCTAAGACTCTTTCAGACGAGGGTAGCACTTCAATGACTTCTTCATAGTCTGTGAGTTCGACAGCTCCGTACTCAATCATCTCTTTCGGCCATTTCAAAGAAACATTGTCTGTAATGACCTTAGAAATGAAAAGAGGTCGGCCCAGTCTCAGTGCTTCCCACCCCTGATGAAGTGAGCCACTCGTTTCGCCAGCTTCAACGATTATTGAAGCGTCTGAAATGAGCGCCATGGTTCTGTTTCGAATCACAAAGTTCTCTGGTTCCGTGGGATATCCAACCGGAAACTGCGAGACCGCCCAGTGGTCGCGCATGATTGTCTTTTGAAGTCCACCGTTCCTTGCTGGATAGAATTTGTCCAAAGAAGTTCCGAGAACAGCGACCGTCGAGCCACCTTCCCTGATTGCCGCCACATGGGCTGCAGTGTCGATGCCCTCTGCAAGTCCGCTCACCACGACGACGTTTTTCCTTGCAAGAAACGAAGCTGTTTCTTGCGCTAACACGATGCCCGGAGGGGAGGCTTTCCGAGAACCTACAATCGCTACCCTAGGCCCTGGAAGTGGGATGCTCTTCCCGCTAAGAAAAAGCTTGGAAGGAGCGAATTTCTGTTCAATTTCGTTGAGAGGTCTGCCCAGCAATTCTTCCGGCGAGGTAGATATGTAAGGAGGGCGAGCAGCCTTTTCCATCACAGCTCCCCATGCATGATGGTCTTAGGTCTTATATGAGTTGCAGTGTTTTGCAGAGTGGGCCGCACCTGACGGCCGCTCACTAGTTATCATGAACTTAGGAGCCCACGATGAACGGCAGCACCTTCAGCCTTTTTTCTAGGATCCTCTGCTGGTTCGCATCGAGCGCCGGACGAATATAGGGGCGAGCTGCCGTCTTGTAAGTTCCAAACTCCCCCAATTGCTGCATACTCAGCTTCAGCCCCGAACTCAAGCATGAAGCGGATCCTGGTTACTGTGATGTCGCAATGACCGGGAATCGAATACACGATCGGTCAGGTTGACCCGAGGCAGGCCAGTAGGTCAGCTATGCGCATCGAACCTAGATCGCAGCGGGAGGGGTCTAGACCGTATTGGGTTCAAAACCCGCTTGCGTGCGCCGAGGCACGAGTCAGATTGTCCGTTCGGCGGACGCTATGGCGAATACTAGTAGTTGAAGTTGTGCGGCCGCCGGGACTCAAACCGCTAGCGACGAGTCTTTCAGACTCAGGAAATCGATAGTAGCCCGGGGGAGACATTCGCATCAGCGTGAATTCATGCCATTGCAAAACCCAGAAGCGACTAGGGTGGTTCTAGGGTCCGGCCGTCATCGCCCCTCAGCACATCTCTCTCTCACACTACCCGTAAGGTATTAACGACGACCAGTTAGGCAACGGACATGAACCCACCGTGTGCCCTCTTCGTCAGGGTTCCACCACGTGATCTCGTCTCCCACTTCAATTCGCTTTCCACACCTAGGACATCGACCAGAGTACCCAGCCAGAGTTGATGATCGGTCCCAAGGCCAGCCTCTGTATCTCACAGACCGCGACTGGTACGGGTAGGTTCTTTGCGCATACCTGCGTTGTCTCTTTCCCGAGAAATAGGCTGCCAGCAGAAGCAGTATCAAGAAGAATCCGACAGCGAGCACTAAATCAAGAGCCGACAATGAATATGGGCCTCTCTGGGATCCTTGGTCAGTTGAGAGGGTCTCTCAAGAATTGTGATGCGCCGATGCGATATTATTGACTATCGTCAGCATGTTGTTGTTCCTGCGAAAAGAAAGAAGTCTCTTCACTCCCACACGACGGGCACGGCTCGGATGCCTTGATCTCGAAGAACTCTACACCACACTTCCTGCACTTACGCAATGCCGGAGTGCTCGGCCTTGTTGTGTGACGATAGCGTTCTTCTGACTCTTCACGCTTCAACTCTGCAAGTCGTTCGGATTCTTCATCAGGTACGTTCGCCCATCCATAATCCATCTGAATCGATCGCCCTTGTCCACAATTCCCTATGATTGGTACCGCCAATATTCGCTATCTTCTTCATCTATCTCTTCTGACTCTGATTCTGGGGGCGAGTCACTGCCTCTCTCCGCAAGACGACGCAGTTCTCTCCTTTTCTCCTCGTTAGATACACGAGAGAAGTCCCTCTCCTATGATTGGTTCCGTCTTCTTTCGCTTCTGCCTCATGTTCGACGGCGGGACCGGTAGGAAGATTCGTAAGTCGATGTTTGTCCAGAAGACCGAATGGACGATCTTGCGTCCTCTATTTCCCTCACGAATTGAGATGGCCGCGTTGATGAGCAGATTACGTGCAAGTTGTCTCTGGCCCTCGTCAAACCAACGTAGAAGACTCTGCGTTCCTCTTCGATATTGACGTCGAATCTTGGGAAACTTCCGCGTTTTAGGTATGTCAGGAACACTGTGTCGAACTCTAGACCTTTTGCCTTGTGTATAGTCATCAGGTTTACTGCTCCTCTCTGCGCGTCGACCCGACTGTCTAGTGCAGTAGTCGCCCTAACGAAGTTTAGGAAGGCTAGACCTGTGTTGTCCTCACTGTTCGTGTCGAACTCCCTGATCATGTCAGCGAAAGTCCGAGGAACGTCTCGTATGCCAGAGTTTGCCATCGTCTCTGCGTAGCAGGAGTATGCTGATAGGCTTGGCCTTACTTCGGCGAGTTTCTCCATTGCGTTCAGAACCTGCTGGACTTTAGGATTCCTTGTGATGCTGACCTGCTCCTCGGGCGTCTTCACTCGAATTCCAGCAGCTTGCATAGACGCTATCAGTCTGCTTAGCTGATCGTTTGTTTTTGTCAGTACCACAATGCTCTCGGGTTTCGCTCCATCGGAAATCATCTTCTTGATCTGTTGCGAGATGTAGTTGGCCCCAACGTCATCCGCATCATCAGCGTAGTGAACAACTACGTGAGGTCCTTTGATCTTCCGATGCGCCGTCAGTCTTTTCGGAATTCGTTCTCGGTTGTGGACTATGGTTTCATTTGCAACATCCAGGATGTTCTGTGTAGAGCGGTAATTGACCTCTAGATTCACTTGCTTGACTCCTTCACGTCGTTCAGGAAACTCAAGAATGTTCTTGACGTCGGCGTTGCTCCATGCAAAGATTGTTTGGTCACTATCGCCAACGACACACAGATTGCCGTACCAAGATGATAGTAACGAGAGAAGTTCATCCTGTATTGGTGTTGTGTCCTGATATTCATCAATAACCAAGTAGGCGACTCTCCTCTCGTAGTCGCGCAGGACCTCGGGTCGTGCACGAAGAAGATCCACGGTTGACGAGATCATGAAGGAATAGTCGATCGCGTTGATACGTTTCATCAGGTTGACATACGACTTGTAGACCTTGTTCAGATGAACTCCAGAAACGGTCTTGCGGTCAATCTCTAGCTGAAGTGAATCCTCGATCTCCCCAGGTCTTGGCGGATTTCGCAGACTTTGGAGCTTCTGCATGGCTTTGCTGTAGATCGCGACCCTCTCCCCAAGGTCCAAGCTGTCCTGCAATGAGTCAAGTGTCTGACGTATTCTCCCCATCAGAGTTTCCGTTGGTTCAACTTCGAAGCCCGGCTTTATCCATAGCGGTTCTTCTCCAGCGTGTGAGCGAAGAATCTCGTACGCGAGAGAATGGTAGGTTCTGATGTCGATACGTCGGTTCGGCATGACTCTCTTCATGCGTTCTCTAAGCTGAGCCACTCCAGCCCTACTGAAGGTCATCGCTAGAAGTTGTCCGGGTGGAATGCTGAGCTCCTCTGTCACATAGAGAATCCTCCTAGCAACTGTCTCAGTCTTGCCTGTGCCAGCTCCGGCATTGATCAGCAAGTAGCCCGAGGGAGCGGTCACAGCCTCAGCTTGCTGCGGATTCAGTCCAGCAAGAATATCGGAGACCGGTTTAGGTAGCAACTTGCCTGCGAAGTAGTCCTCTATGAAGCGCCATCGATCGCTGCTGAGCAGTGAATTCGAGTAGCTAGCCATTGACTCAAGCTTGTGTTCTCTTTGACGCTGGACTCGTCTAAGATGGGCAATGTCAATCTCGGCTGGTCGCATGGCCGTTTTTCTCTTCAGTTTCAGAGACATACAGGTGCCATGAGTCGCGCACCTTGAGATAGTGATCAAGCCGAGCTCGCGCAGTCTCCTGAGTGAGGAATTGATTGATTCGACATCAGGAGTCAGATGGGTGAGAGCTCCAATGTCGAAACTCTTGGGTCTATCTTCACTCCGGAGTTCCTCAAGTGTGGCACTATCCAGCTCGCATGTGGCTTGTACCATGCTTCTCGCTCGATCGAGCGGGACAAGGAGTCTCACTGCGTCATTCGAGAGCTCCTGTCGATGCCAGACTATACCAAGGTCCGCCCAGATTCTGAAGAACTTCGCGCAATCAACTCTGGACAGCCTCTCTCCCAGAAAGGTGGTTCCCTGGACCAGGGTCGGCCAGGATTCTCCACGAATTCTGACCCACCCACCGCCTCGGAATTCATGGAAGCTCTGGTCGAGCCGATCAAGGAGCCGATTCTGAATGTTGCGGGCAGACTCGATAGGATCTTTCTGGCTGGTTGATTTGGGCAGGGCATATTCGAATTCCTGCTGTCTGGCTACTGGTGATCCGTTATGGCGAAGGATTTTTCTCAGGGCAAAGTCCACTCGGCGTACCTGCCAGTCTAGTTCAAGTGTCAGGTCTTGCAGCTGGATCGTTCTCCACTCACTTGATGATAGTCGATGTTTCAGATGTTCCCAGAGAACCGTGCAATCGGAATCGGCGGGGAGAGATTCTTCTGTGGAGTCGGGTCGAACTTTGAGTGTTATGGGTCCGATTGCGTTGGGGCCTCTTTCGAGGTATCCGTTCTTCTCAAGCTGGTAGATAGCGACCCTGATCGCTACTTCATCAAGGCCTGTGTCTCTAGCTAGATCGCTGTCCGACACGTAGATCAGACCATCCGAGGATGTCCGCATGCCGAGCATGGTTTCGTGGACTTGGACGATGTCTTTCTCGTCCACATAGCGAAAGAGTAACCTTTGCTTGTCCAAGTCCGGTTCGGAGAACATCAATAGGCCGATCGCGGACAAATTGGCGTTGCGGCCAGCTCTCCCTACCTCCTGATAGTAGGCTTCTATTGATCCAGGAACGTCGTAGTGAATTACGAAGTGTATGTCGTCTTTGTCTACGCCAAGGCCGAATGCGTTGGTCGCTACTACTATCTTTACTGGGTTCGTCTTTCCTTCTTCGGTTTTGCCAATGAATCTATCCTGTACCTTGGCCTTCAGGTCATCCGCGATCTTGCCGTGAAAGAAGGCGATCTGTTCTGGGGACCTGCCGAGTTCTGTCGCGTGTTCCTTGAGGTAGGCTGCAACCTCTTCGGTTGTACGGGTCCATGAGCAGTAGATGATTCCGTTCTTTGACGAGCCGAGGTCTCGCAAAACCGGGAGAAGGGATTCCTTCTTCTTTGTCTCTAGGTTTGATCGTGATTCTCCTTTGATCCTGATAGTCTCCAAGCTGATGTTCTGTCTGCGGGGTGACAACCGGATAGCTGGCTTCTTGATGCCTAGCGCTTCTGTCACGTCTTGGACTACTTGCTCGCTTGCTGTGGCTGTGAAGGCTGCCACAACCGGGCGCGGGGAGAGGTTGTTCAGGAAATCAGTCAGGTGCATATAGTCGGGACGGAAGTCGTGACCCCATTGCGATAGGCAATGGGCTTCGTCAATCACAACTAGAGCGATCTGACGAGACTGGATCGCTTCGAGCGTACCAGGGTTCCGGAGTTGTTCGGGAGCCAAGTAGACTAGGTTATACCACCCGTTACGGATTCCTCTGAGTCTCTGGGATCGTTCATTTGAATCGACTGAAGCGTTGATGTATGTGGCACGTAGGATTCCGTGCCTGTGCAGGGACTGAACTTGGTCTCGCATTAATGCTTGAAGAGGGGACACTATGAGGGTGAGGCCTTCCTCGATCAACGAGAACGCGATAGCGGGAATCTGATAGCAGAGGGATTTGCCGTATCCGGTCGGCATTACGGCAAACGTGTCCTCGCGCCTCAGAACTTGACGTATAATTTCCTCCTGACCAAGCCTGAATGAATCATGGCCGAAGAGAGCACGGAGATAGGCAGTGGGATCAACTTCTGATAGGTCACGAGCATAGCTCAACCCCTGCTCCTTTAGCACCTCGTCAAGTATCTTCGCAGTTTTTTCGAACAACTCGGTGTTGAAAGACCCAAGTGCCTCTGCGGGAAGCCCCAGACTAGTTTCGAGCGCTGACGGTGTCTCGCACCAAGTAGGCGTGATTGGCAAATACTCTCCAATCATTGAGGCAAATCCTCCCTGGGCTAACCGGCTGTCGCAAATTGCGAGAGGAATGCCATTGCCGCCAGCGTATGCAATAACTTCAGTGAGGGCTAAGGCTGATTGCGGAAGCATGTAGGATTCGTATGCATCGAGGCCGCCTCCAAGCGCCTCGAATCTGGCTGCGGTTACCGGGTCGGCCAAGACCGGACTAGGGATCTTGTCGAGCAACAATAGGTTGGTGCCGACTTTCCGCTCTTTCTTGCGCAGAAGAGCTGTCTGGTCCAAAAACACGAATGAGGCGTCGTGTTTGGTTGAGATCTCAGCAGCTCTCGCCACGGCTCTCCGGCGAGACACATTGTCTCTCCGACTCAAGGTTCGAACGTTTGATTGAGACGTACTCAGAGTCCGCTCGACAACTTTCAAGATCGTGTAGCTGCTCACTGCGAGCTCTATCTTCGGAGTTGGTTTGGCTAGGGCAGCTGTAAGCGACGTCAGTTTCGTCAAGTAACTGAGTAGATTCAGGCGTGTTGGGCGAGGCAGAAATGCTATGGAAATCGTTTTTGGCCATTTCTTCTCAGCTGAGGTAAGCTGATGGACTGGAAGCTGCTCAAGCCCCCATCGTCTCAGCAAGAACTTGGAAGCTTTGGCCTTTGGAGCACAGTCAGTAATGAAGATCACTTGGCGTTTCTTGATCAACTGTTCTAGCTGCGCTTTGACATCGATTGGAGCGTCTCTGTATGTCCACTGAATGACTTCCTTTTCGTCTCTTTGAATTGTAATCCATCTTACTCGCCCTGGAGGAATATAAGAAAAGAACTTGGATAGAGTCGCAGAGGACTTGGAAATCGTCTCGGACAGGTATTCGTGGCCGATCTTATCGAGTCTAGTCGCGATTTCCGAAAGGCTCTCCTTAAGGAGCGTATAGGCCCGAGTGGCATCCACCCAGTCTGAGCTTGCCTGATAGAAATCCAGTATTCGAAGAGATGATCTGTCATGTTCCTCGCTAACGCAAAGATCTCTGTTTCTGACGAACTGCACAATCCTACTTGTCAGATCATCCATGATGCCTTTGCAGTTTTTCAGTTGCTTTGAGAGCGTCTCATCAGCCACGACTCTAATCGCCACGTCGATATGCTTCCCTACAAGGTCAGAAGACAATTCCAGAGTCTGGGCGCGAGTGACGATTGCCTCAAAGTTGTGGCTATCAGGCACAATGACTGGGCCTTCAGAGTAATCAATCGCGGAACTGTCCATTAGGAGCAATTGAGCAGGGAATTGATCAGAGAGGCCGCAATCAGGACCGCAGTCGTCCATATGCTGCGATAACTCAAGAAGGACGACCTCACTCCATTCCTCTTGTTGCCTGAACCAGTAACTGAATTCCTCCACGTAGCATTCGGGGTTATCCATGGCCCAGAGAGCTATGACGAGGAACGCGCGTCTCCAATCTTTCGATCGCTCGGATAGTGTTTGAACAACGCTTCGCATTCTCTTGAGGCAGAGTCTTGCGAGCAACAAGCTCCTAACGGCGACATCCGGAGTTGGCCATTCAATGCCTCTAATCCTAGAGGCCGTTGCCCGAATCCTGACCAAGTCGCGTGGGCCTGCAAGGAAATTCAGTTTCTGCCCTTTGGTCGCGATGCTCAGGCCCGAGCGCAGATAGTCCTCGATACCCATGCAGCCGTCTACTGTCAGCATACATGTTACTTGATCTTCGAGTCGTGACGCGACTTCTTTCGTGAGTGTATCGGCCGAGGACATGGATGATCCGGAAGAGAGGCGCTCAGACATTGACTTACGCTGTTCCAAGACAGTTGGTAATATGAGGGAGAAAGTCTGCTCCTGCGAGGCCGGTTCTATGCCGACTGTTTCGGCAACAAGTTTGGCTGCTCGATCATCGCGAAATGCGGCGAGCACGATCTTCTGCCTGGAAGCCGCCAATTTTCGAAATGACTCGAGACTTGCTTCGAAAAGCTCACTTGACATCCGAGCGTCTTCTAAGGCGCGATGCACTTCTGGTTTTCCCGTCAAGGCGGAAAGTGTGTGTGAGAACCTCGCAGGCCAAGTCAAGAATCCTAGTTCAAGGGTGTCTACCAGCACTCGAGACGAAAGAAGAGGCTCTTGCAGATATTCGATATCAAACCGAATATTATGACCCGCAATGTACATGGTTTCGCCGACAAATTCAAGAAGCGAACGCTTCGCCACCTCGAAAGCCGGTGATCTATCATAAAGACGCTTTTCAGGCTCGATCAGTCTTGATCGGGGGATAGCAGAGTCAGTTGCAACAAAAGTGTGAAACTCCCTAAGGACTGCCATCCCTCTTTTGCGAACCGCGCCAATCTCCCAAATGGTTCCTGTATTTGGATCTGCTTCGACGTCCAAGAAGACAATTCCTGGTTGCTCGCGGTTCTGTTCGATTAGCTTCGCGATCTTGGAAGCTCTCTCCGAAGATGCCAGTTCGTGCGTCGCGTAGAGTTGAAGCGCCTCATCCCATCTGTCCTCCTCGTATGCTGCAAGAAACAGTTTCTCCGGGCCTCTCTTTCTAGATCTCAGGATGAGACCGAGAGCTAGGAGCACGATCAGCAGACCGACTGCGAGAATGACGATCTGAAGGTTCGCGTCGATCAACTATGTCAACAAGTGGCAGAAGGACCAATGCAACTATATGCCTTGAAAGCTTTTGAAGATGCTGGATACCTCAGGTCGTCGGAAGAGAAGAAAGTCCTGTCCGAACACTACTTCGACATCCTAGGCTACATGTCGATAATATTCCTGACAACGTGGCGGGGGCGTAGTCTTTAGGTTGCTAATCGTGCTCAGCGTCGCAGTCTCCATCGAAAACGAGCTCAGGTACTGCGGACCTAGGCCCAAAGGGTGCGAGCATCCGGATTTGAACCCTCGTGGGAGTAGGCGTATTGTCGTCGTCGCGCACCATGAGACCCACAGACAAATCAAGACAGCTTTGGACTATGGGATGATGTGATACTGATACAGTTCCAACAAGACAGAAACTCCGAGGACAATTAGACCGACAAGAATGCTGTACGATATCACGACTACGCCCAATCCAATCAACATCAGCGGGACACCAATATTGTAGCAATATCTTCCACGTTTCTCGTAATAGAGGATCTTCTCGTCATTCGCGCACCAATCTACGAGTATCCGTTACCCCATTAGGGCCTCGGAAAGCGCGGTGATTCTTGATGATGGTTCTACTTTCGTCTGTACGTTCCCATCAGTTCTGCTTTGGCGAGGGTGTGCTCGTCGACGAGCTTGAAGAAGTTTCCTCTGTTGATGTCGCGTAGGTGATCGATGTCAAGCGCGTGCAGTGTGAAGTAGTATCGGTGCGTTCCTGATGGCGGACATGGGCCACCATATCTTTCCTTCCCGGAGTCGTTCCTGACCGGCTTTGCACCCATGGGAAGCCCTCCCCACTCTATGCTCCTGACGTCCTTGGGTATGTCGTGGACCAGCCAGTGAATGAACGTTCCACCTGGGGCATCGGGGTCGGTCATGCTCAGAGCGTAACTCCTTGTTTCCTCAGGCACACCCTCCCAGTGAAGCTGCGGACAGACATCCTCACCATCACAGGTAAACCTGGAAGGAATCGCTTCATTCTCCTCGAAGTCTTGACTCAACAGCTTCATACAAAGATCTCCCGAACAGAGATCGACGAAGACTTGTCATAAAGTTAGTGCACGTGGTTCATATGCGGCCAGTGACGACGCTCACATTGCGCTATCCGTCCTTCTTGCTTCTTCTAAGAAACTCTAGGACCTCGTCGTCCGACAGGTCGTACCATTTCTCGTAGGCGTCGGCAACAGCAAAGATCGGGCCGCATCTGACATTCAGACATACGAGCTCGTCGACGCTTGGTGCAAGAAGCTCTATTGCACCCGCAGACGCTGTAGGCACCGCAATGACGATCTTCTCGGGTTGCTTTGTCCTGATGGATTCTACTGCTGCTAGCATCGTGAAGCCTGAAGCTAAGCCGTCGTCAACGAGAATGACCATTTTTCCGTTCAAGTCCGGGAAAGGTCTATTGCCTCTGAACTTTTGCATCCTTTGGCGCACCATTTCCCGAGTCTGAGAAATGCACTGCTCTACAACCTCCGTACTTAGCCCAAGCTGGGCAACCAATAGCTCGTTCAGGAGTACTCTTCCATCCCATGTTACGGCGCCGAAGCCTGCCTCAGTATTCGATGGAATCTGGATCTTCCTGACTATGGCTAAGTCGAGTGGCATGTTGAGCTTCTGAGCGACCGCGTAGCCTACCGCAACACCGCCAGCGGGGACGGCTAGAAGCTGTACACCTCTGCTAGCCAGAAGGGGGCGAAGCTTGTCTGCCAATAGCCCGCCAGCGTGCAGTCTATTTCTGAATACGAACACTCTATCTCTGTACGCTAACTCTTCGACGACATTCGAGACCATTCCTGAATCATCTCAGACTCGTTTGTGCTTGCTCAGCAAGCTGCTTGGTGATGATCGACTCAACTGTGTACCTAGTACCATCAGGCGTCGGGACGAGTTTCGCGATCGCTCCGTTCTGAAAAGAGACCACGCCGAAGCTTTCATTCTCGGTGATGAGCAGCGAAGCCAGCTTGTTCAAGAATGGAAGATGACCTACAATCGCTAGTCCCACAAGTCCCTTGGCAGCCTGCTCCTCCAACCATTGAGCGACCGGCGCAACAGGGTCCAATGGGCCCAGCCCCTGTCTCTCTCGAAGCTTGTCCGATAGCCTGAGATGACGCGCGAGTATCTCCGCCGTCTGCTTGGCCCGAAGTTTCTCGCTGTGGAAGATGAAGTCAGGCTTGATCTCCAAGCGAGCGGCGAGGGCCGCCACTTTTTCCATCGTGGCTTTGCCCTCATCTGAGAGTGGGCGGGCAGGGTCCTCTTTCTCAGGAATAGATTCAGCGTGCTGAATGAGGTATATGTCCAAGGCAGCTCTCTGCCGGCACTTGGACAAGGACTGGAATTAGGCTTGTCCTGCGGCCCCGTATCGCTTTGGCTGGCTATGAGTTAACACATACCAGTGTTGACATTCCATATGATGGTCTTTGAGGCTGAAGGACTTCGTCGCTAGGTACGGGCGACCATACTCTCACCTGTTAGGCATCGATTTGAAGTCACGTAGGAACAAGGAGGTCGTGAAGTGGTTTCTTGCGGCGATACTATACAGCAAGCCAATTAGGGAAAGCTCTGCGACGCGAACCTTCCGATGCTTCGACAGGCATAGAGTAACCACGGCCAGTCGCGTCGTCGATGCGGGTTGGGATGGGCTTGTCAGCATCCTCGATGAAGGCGGCTACACCCGCTACGATTTCAGCACGGCAGACAAACTACTGGAGGTCTTTGGCAATCTCCAAAAACAATACGGGGGCAACCTGAATAGACTGTACGAAGCATCACGGGATGGGGAAGAGGTCGAGGCGAATCTCAAGAGACTTGGAAAAGGTATCGGCGACATCACAGTTTCGATATTCCTGAGAGACATGAGAGGCATCTGGAGGAAGGTTGACCCAAGACCGACGCCGCTCGTGATAATGGCGATGAAGAGCTTGGGTATCAAAGATCTGAAACGGTGCGCTAGGGAGAAAAGAATAGATCTTGTGCGATTGGAGACGGCGTTGCTTAGGTATTCTAAGAACTTCCTCAAGAAGAGGAAAACGATGACGATACTCCCCTAAGAAGATGCGCAAACACGAACACTGGTAGAAGAAATGGTTGGGGGGAGCTCCCGCGTGGACTCTGCGGTTAGACCCTCTGAAGGCACTAAGGGATGCCAGGTTGTTCCAAGTGATGGTAAAACTCTCTTGGTCTGAGTTCTTGGAACTCGTCTGTCTCCTGCGCTATGTGTCTCCTTAGGTCAACGCACAGATGACACTTCGAGATGTAGCCTTCCCCGCGCTGCTTGTAGTTGAATGCCTCGACGCCGAGTTCGAAGAGCGTTTTCAAGTCAGTTGCAAGCGCATTCAGAATTGGGTGTTCGTTCAGATCTATCCCTTGACATATCGAGGCTATGTCCCTTGCATCTCCTAGAGAGATGCCTCCGCAATACCCTGTCATGTAGTTGCAGTAATTGTCGACATGGACATGCCAGCCCCTTGTCAACTCTTCTCTGCATGATTCACGGAAGAACTGCTGGGCAGGGTGCTTTCGATACAGGTGGCTGAGCGCATAAGCTGCTCGACCCATCGGGAGCAGCTCCACGTTTTCGAGCGAGCTGTGAGGGTCTGCTCTTCGCATATACTCCTCAAACGACAGGGCTCCTCTGACGCCAAGTCTTTCGAATTGGCTGTGGAAGAACTCTTGGTATGTTATGAGGTTCCCGTGAAAGACCTCCCGACCTATCCTGATGGCTCTCTCTGTTCGCTCGAACGGCACTTGCTCCAATATGAATGGGCTCACACTGACCAGCATACCATGCAGCCCAGCATTCTTCAAGCTGGTGAGTTTCTCTCTGGTGCCGTCATCTTCGACGCACCAGAAACCGTTGGTTTCGACGAAAGTGGATGGAATCTGGAGATCGTGCGCTATTCGCACGGCCTTCTCAAGTAGGTCAAAACTGAGAAAGGGTTCTCCTCCTGTGAAATGAAGTCCATAGTTTACGCCAATCCTATCGGCGCCAAAGGGACTGGGCAGAATTCTGTCCGAGAGTTGAATCAAGACCTCTCGAAGGTTGTCCTCAGAAATCCAATCCTCCATCCAGCGAGGAGAACAGGCGTACATGCAGTGCCTGCACTCACTAGTGCATCTGTACGAAAGGAGTATGCCTCCAGAAAACGGTTCCTGCACGCGCAGTAGCGGCCTCATGTCTCCTTTGCTCCCTCTGTCAAGACAGCAACTCCTCACAAGGAAGTTGATGTGCGCTTAGCCGAAGTGAGTGGTAGCCCGGGGGGAGAAGGAACTGAAAGACCTAACCGATGTATGACAGTTCTCCGG
>JBAVVE010000253.1:0-13808 GCA_049697135.1 Bathyarchaeia archaeon
GTTGGAGGGAGTACACCAGCCTGCTGGCGGGTTGCCGCCTCAGTCACAAAATCCCCCTTCACGGCTGCGGCAGGGGGGTTCTGGAGCAGGCTCGCGCCTTGCACAACGAGAAAGGCCAGCACTACCGCAACCAGTGCTGACGCCAATTCCTTCCTCATCCCTTAGCCCTCCTCGTGTCTCCACCTACGCTTTTGAGATAAACCTAGAGTTTCGAACGCCTCCATGTCTCAGCACGCACATCAGAACATCTTGTCTCTCCAGATTCTGATCGCTTCATAGGCACAGACCAAGGCGGCGCTCGAGCCGAGTATCAAGGCAATCACATTGATCTCAGATCCCGTCAGCAGTGACTGAGCCAGATACATCACAAGGGCTGCCAGAAAGAAGACTGCATAGAAAATGAATCTGGGCAGTACGATCCTTCCAATCCGGAGAAACATTCTGAACTGACTGGGTTTGATCTCCTCAACTATCGAGTAGCGACCATGCTCGTCTTTGTGGGCAACGCCGAGCTCTCGTAGCTTCTCGAGGTGATACAGCGCCGTGCTTGGACTAGAGAAACGAATTAGTCGCTGAACCTCTCTCACGCCCATCGGCCGTGGAGACTTGAAGACTTCCCAGTACACCCGAAGGGTCGTCCCCTTCAGTTCCGACTCGACCACTTGCGCATCAACTGATCCAGCAGCCAAGGCCGTCCTCTCTTCAGTCGAGACATCTGGTGAGAGAAAGGTCACGTAAAAGGCGTTGCCTAGACAGTGTCTTCATTCTGGCAGAGTGAGTTTACAGAACCTATGAAAGGCATTGGTTTTTATGGCGCTCTGTCAATGCGTTCGGAGACGCTGGCGAAAGTGGCATGCCAAACTGGGCGTATTCGGTTAAGGAAATAGACCCAGAAAGGTCTGTGAGGTGCTCTGGGCGTGAGCTCCGAATCTCACCCAAAGCGGCAACAGAGATCTGCCGTACTATCAAGGGGATGCGGATCGAGGAGGCGAAAAAACTCCTCGAAGCAGTCGCAGCCAAGAAGCGCCCCATAGCATATCGACGTTACAAGAAGGAAGTGCCTCACAAGAGTCAGATGGCAGCAGGCCGCTATCCCACGAAGGCTGCCAAGAGGATCCTCGCATTGCTTGAGGAATTGCAGTCCAATGCCGAATACAAGGGACTAGACGTTGATCGGCTTAGAATAGTCCACGCGGCAAGCCAGCGAGGAATGAAGCTGAGGAACTACATCCCCCGTGCGTTTGGCAGGTCAAGCCCGTCGTACAACACCCTCACGCATATCGAATTGATTGGTTACGAGGCACAGGCCTGATGTCCGTTTACAAGTACTTTGTACGCGACAACATGAAGAAAGCGGAAATCGACTCTTACTTAGCGGCTGAACTCAAGAAAGCCGGCTACAGCAAGGTCGAAATGACGAAGACCCCGCTCGGCATGAGGGTCGTTATCTACGCCGCAAAGCCGGGCATGGTAATAGGCAGACGCGGCCAAAGCATTCGTGATCTAACACAGGTCTTCGAGCAAACATTCGGAATGGAGAACCCACAAGTCTCGGTCGCCGCGATTGAGAACCCAGACCTGGAGCCAATGGTCGTTGGCTCTCAAATTACCACGGCTCTGCAACGTGGGATTCACTTCAGGAGGGCGGCCTACTGGGCACTTCAACGAGTGATGGGTGCAGGAGCCCTTGGAGTCGAAATCACAATCCGCGGCAAGTTGACAACTGACAGGGCCAGGTACGAGAGGTTCAAGGACGGTTATCTTCCGAGCGTCGGCGACCCGGTGCTCAAACAGGTCAAGAGAGCGGTGGTAGATATTCAACTGAAACAAGGGCTCTTTGGAGTCGGTGTCCGAATCCTGCCGCCAGGAGCGAAGTTCCCGGATAGGGCCGAGATTAAGACGCGGGGCGAGCTTGAATCCGGACCGCAGCCCGAAACGAAGAAAGAGGCTGAGGAAGAGACAGAGGAGGAAGAGAAAGCTGCCGATACTCAGGAAGCGTGAGATCGTTCAGCTCCTGCCCGAAGAAAGGCAGAAGAAGCTCGAGGAACTCAGAACCGAGCTGGGCAAGCTGCGCACCACAGTTGAATCCGGCGGTCGAATGGACAATCCAGGTCGGATCAGAGAAATACGGAAAGCAATCGCACGACTTCTGACTGTGGAGGCAAAGACAGCCAAGGTGCCTGTGAAGGAGTAATGCCGATCAAACCGGAGAACATCTTGAGGCACGAGTTGATAGGATTGAAGGCCATGGTCGCGAGCAGCACAAACCGGCTCCTTGCAGGTACACGCGGACGAATCATCGATGAGACTAGAAACACAATCAAGCTCAGCACCAGGAACGGAGTAAGAGTGATTCCGAAAGAGGTCGCAGTGTTTAGACTGGATCTACCTGACGGTTCAGTCGTGGAAGTTGAAGGATCAAGACTGGTTGGGAGACCTGAGAATCGGATGAAAGCGAGAACGAGGAGATGGTAATGAGAGAGATAGGATTAGGTACAAAGCCGCCGCCGAAAGCCTGCGAAGACCCTAACTGTCCGTATCATGGAACTCTCCCTGTCAGGGGAAAGATCCTCGAAGGGACTGTTGTGAGTACAAAGATGAGTGGAACTGTCACTGTTGAAAGAGGTCACTTGCATTACGCAAAGAAGTACATGCGTTACGAGCGCCGCCGGAGCAGGATCCTTGCTCACAGCCCACCCTGTCTCGAGTTGAAGGATGGCGACCGAGTAAGAATAATCGAATGCAGGCCAGTCAGTAAGGAGGTTTCGTTTGTTGCGATCGAGAGGATACTTCCGAGCACGTAGACTTGTCACTATCAAAACATTAATGAAGAATAGATTGGTTGTTTGCGGAAACTTCGAAGTGATATAGTATGCCAGTGCCGAGAACCAGAGCAGTCAGCGCCAAGGGTATGGTAGAGTATAGGCCGCACGTTGACCGCGGACTGCCGACAGGAAGCAGGGTCTCGTGCGCTGACAACACCGGCGCCAAGCAGTTGAAGATCATCAATGTCATGGGATACCGAGGGCGACTTAGGCGGGTCGCGTCTGCCTGTGTCGGCGACATGATAATGATCTCTGTGTCGAAAGGCACCCCCGAGCTCCGACGCCAGATGTTTCCCGCTGTAGTCGTCCGTCAGAGGCGACCATTCAATCGACCAGATGGAGTTAGGGTCCAGTTCGAAGACAATGCTGCGGTGATCATGACACCAGAGGGCGAGCTCAAGGGAACCGAGATTAGAGGACCGGTTGCGCTAGAAGCCGCGGAAAGATGGCCGAGGGTTGCCAACGTGGCAAGCATAGTGGTGTAGAGACAGATGCGTTCGAAACCCTCGACTCGACCAGGCAAACAAAGGCTAGTGCGCTACACCGCACACAGTTGGATGAAGCACAAGTTCCTTGCGGCACCATTGTCGACTGAGCTCAGAACAACGTATGGCAGAAGATCGATTCCAGTACGGGCTGGAGACAGTGTCCGCATCGTCCGCGGAGACTTCTCAGGAGTAGAGGGCAAGGTCTCAGACGTTGACACAGCGAGACAGCGGCTCTTCGTGGAAGGAGTCACCCGGGAGAAAGTCGCCGGGACTTCTGAGAAGGTTTCCGTGCACTGCACGAAAGTAATGATCACGAAGTTGAACCTTGACGACAAGTGGCGAGCCGAATCCCTGAAAGAGAAGAAAGCCACCATCGAGAAGGCAGAGGCTGAGTAGAATGGGAAGTAAAGGCGGAAGGAAGCATCTGAAAAGGGAGAAAGCCCCACGTTCCTGGCTGATTCATCCAAAAGAGGCACAGTGGGCGGTCAGACCTAGCCCAGGCCCACACGCGCAAAGAATCTGCCTGCCCCTTTCCAGTCTGATCAGGGACGTTCTCGGCTATGCAAAGAGCGGCCACGAAAGCAAGATCATTCTTGCACAGAAACGAGTGATTGTGGACGGAAGGATCCGTCGAGACCACAAATTCCCAACAGGCCTGATGGATGTTGTCGAACTGCCGGATGCAAAAGCGAGCTACAGGATACTTCCCGCAGTCGGCAAGGGCCTGACAGCGCTCGAGATACCCAAAGACGAAGCAAAAACCAAGCTTTGCAGGATTGAGGACAAGACGAGTCTAAGGAAAGGCCAAGTCCAGCTGAATCTGCATGATGGTAGGAGTATTGTCGTACCAGTACAGGATGCACGAAACCCCAGAGAGGACATCTACAAGACACGAGATACGTTGAAGATTGCCATCCCCGATCAGAAGATATTGGGCCACTTCAAGTTCGCTGAAGGCGCCTACGCGATCGTCACGTCAGGTCGCAACTTGGGGAGGCACGGGAAGATCATGAAGATCGAACAGAGTACTGTTGCGAGGACAGCGACTGCTCTAATCGAGGACCCATCAGGTAACAGATTCGAAACCATAGCTGACTATCTGTTCGTCGTGGGCGAGGAGAAGCCCACGATCAAGATAGAGGGCGGCGTTTAGACATGCAAGCGGTCCAAGAAGCACCAGTCAACAAGAACCCGATGCGACAGGTCAGACTCGAAAAGGTGACAGTCCACATTGGGGTCGGCCAATCCGGAGAAGCTCTCGAGAAAGCAAAGACCATCCTAGGCGAGCTTACAGGCCAGAAACCTTCCTCTCAGCGAGCAAGAAGAACATTGAAGGACTTCGGAATCAGGCAAGGAGAACCGATGGCCTGCAAGGTCACATTGCGCCGAGAGAAAGCCGTCCAGTTCATGAAACGAGCGTTGGAAGCCGTTAATAATCGTCTTTCGGAATCAAACTTCGATCAACAGGGGAACTTCGCATTCGGCGTCAAAGAACACATTGAGATGGCAGGCACGAAGTACGTTCCCGAACTCGGGATCGTCGGATTCGACGTCATGGCGACTATGGAGAGACCTGGATACCGTGTGAAGCGGCGAAGAGTCAGGCAAAGCAAGATCGGAAAGAAACACGTGGTCACGAAGCAGGAAGCGATCCGCTTCGTAAGGTCCACCTTCGGTACAGAAATAGCAGGAGGCCCACAGTAGTGGCGAAGAAGAAAGTTCCAAGGAAGAAGAAGTTCGGCAAGGGAAGCCGAGCGTGCAAACGCTGCGGTCAATACGATGCCGTGATACGAAAGTACGGCCTCAACCTCTGCAGACAATGTTTCAGGGAGCTAGCACCCAGCCTCGGTTTCAAGAAGTACATGTAGATGAAGCAACATGCCAGCAGAACTTGTGGAACGGATCGTTGACATACCGGAAGGCGTCAAAGTTGAGATCACAAACCGGAAAGTCAAAGTCACAGGCCCCAAAGGAACATTAGAGGAAGACCTTTCACATCTTCCATGTGTTCTGGAGGTAGAGAACGAACGAGTCCACGTCAAATCGTCATGGCCGCGAAAAGCAGAGATCGCCATGGTAGGAACTGCCGCGGCTAGAATTCGGAACATGATCAAGGGCACCAAAGCAGGATTCACATACAAGATGAAAGTCGTCTACGCGCACTTCCCGGTCACATTGAAAGTGATCGACAAAGAACGAAAGCTCATGATTGAAAACTTCACAGGTGAGAAGACTCCTCGCATCGTTCATATCGTAGGAGACTCGAAGGTCAAGGCCTCCGGCGACGAGATTGTGATCCAAGGTATCAACATTGAAGACGTAAGCCAGACGGCAGCCAACATAGAGCAGTCTACCAAGATCAAGGACAAGGATCAACGGGTCTTCCTGGATGGAATCTACGTCTTTGAACGAAAAGAGGGCATGTAGGGTTGGCCAGCAAGAAACGCCGTACTCCACGCTTCGTCAGACAGGAAAGCTGGCGTTACATCAGGGTCAAGGGCGGATGGAGACGCCCTCGAGGAAAGACAAGCAAAATGAGATTGGGCATGAGAGGTTGGCCAAAGACCGTCAAGATAGGATACAAGAGCGGACTCAAGAACCGCGGACTCCATCCATCAGGACTCGAGGAAATACTTGTTCGACGACCAGCAGACCTCGAGAAGATCAACGCTAAGACTCAGATTGTGAAGATCGCCCATTCAGTCGGCGAGCGAAAGAGAATCGCCATAATGGAACGCGCCGAAGCGCTGGAACTGACTGTTGCAAACCCCGGAGTGAAGAAAGCCGAAGCAGCCGCCCCGGAGGCGGAACTGATCGTCAAGGAGCCAGAAGAGACCAAGACAGAGGAAGAGGGAAAACCTGAATGAACGTGAGATCTCAGAGACGCATTGCGGCCAGCATCTTGAGAGTCGGAAAGAACAGGGTCTGGCTCGATCCCGAGGATATTGACGCAATCAGCTCCGCAATCACACGTACGGAGATACGGAGACTCGTACATGAGGGAGCCATCAGAGCTCTGCCGGAGACAGGCAGCAGCAAAGGTAGAACGCGAACCCTCAAAGCGAAGAAAAAAATCGGAAGACGAACGGGGCCGGGTTCAAGGAAAGGAATACGAGTGCCCAGAAAGAAGGCATGGATGTTCCGAATCCGGGCGATTCGTGATAGACTCCGGGAACTCAGGGACAAACGTATGATACCGACTCAGACGTACCGAAAGTTGTTCCTCATGGCAAAGGGAGGATCATTCAGAAGCTCCTCACACCTTGACGAATACATAGAAGCACACAAACTAGCCAGGAGACGATAGAAAGATGTCATATGCACCAACACGACAACAGGAAGCAGGGTGGGTTCCCAAGACAAAACTGGGCAAGATGGTCCAATCAGGTCAAGTGCTCTCACTCGACTACGTTTTCACTCAGGGCCTTCGAGTGATGGAACCCGAGATAGTCGACGTGCTCCTTCCCGACCTAAAACAAGAGGTACTGGGAATCGGCTTCGTCCAGAAACAGACTGACGCTGGAGAGAAGTCGAGATTCAGAGCTGTCGTCGCGGTCGGAAACAACAACGGCTACTTGGGCGTGGGGGACGGAAAGGCAAAACAAGTCAGGATAGGAATTGACAAGGCGACACTTCAAGCAAAGCTGAAGATAATCCCGGTCAGACGTGGATGCGGAAGCTGGGAATGCGGCTGCGGGCAATCACACTCCCTGCCGTTCCGCGTCACTGGCAAATGCGGCAGTGTACGAGTCGACATCCTACCGGGCCCCCGTGGGCTCGGCCTCGTCGGTGGCGAAATAGCCAAGACGGTGTTGACACTTGCTGGAGTAAGGGATTGCTGGACCCGGACCTACGGATCTACGAGTACACTTGCTTCTACAGCAGTGGCCATCTATGACGCTCTGCGAAATACGTACAGAACCGTGACCTACGCAGACTGGGTGCGATAAGCAGGGCCATCACAGTATCTTCAGCTTACGTCCGATCTTCTCGAATGCAGCCAGTGCCGCGTCAAGGTCAGCCCTTGTGTGACCAGCATTCATCATTGTACGAATTCGAGCTTTGTCGCGTGCCACCATTGGAAAGATGATCGGAAGGGCAAAAACACCCTCATCGTACAGCATCGCGCTCATCTGTTGCGCGACGGTGCTCTCTCCAACGATCACCGGGGTGATCGGCGTTTCGCTATTGCCGATGTCGAAGCCCATCCGTTTGAGTTCCTTCTTGAAGTAGGAAGTATTCTTCCACAGGTTCTCAAGATGCACCGGTTCATTCTCAACGACATCTAATGCTGCGATGCATGCAGCTGTAACCGCGGGAGGGTGAGACGCGCTGAGGAGCCATGTGCGTGATTTGTTGAATGCGAACCTTCTAAGATCCTCACTTCCAGATACATATCCGCCCACAACACCAAACGCCTTGGAGAATGTGCCCATCTCAACATCGATCTCTCCTTCGATGTGAAAATGAGACGCGATTCCTCTCCCCTTCTCTCCTAGGACTCCATCTCCATGGGCGTCGTCAACGTAGGATATTGCTCCAAACTCCGAAGCCACCTTCGCGATCTTGTCGAACGGGGCGATGTCACCGTCCATGCTGAAGACGCCATCTGAGATCACAAGAATCCGCCTGTACTTCCCTCGAGCCTCCTTGAGGACTCTTTCCAAGTCCCCAGCATCACAGTGCTTGTAGATTCCTCTTTGTGCTCGGCTTAGGCGAACTCCGTCTATGATGCTTCCATGATTCAGCTCATCACTCAGTATGAAGTCGCCTTCGGCCGCGAGCTGAGGGATCAGGCCTGCGTTCGCCGCAAACCCTGTCGAATACACGAGCGCAGCCTCTGCATGTTTGAAGGCTGCAAGCTTCTTCTCAAGCTCAAGATGAAGGTCCATGTTCCCAGCTATCGGCCTGACCGAACCTGAGCCCACACCGTGCGTGTCAATCGCTCGTTTCGCTGCCTCCTTAAGCCTCGGATGATTCGTCAGATTCAGGTAATTGTTTGAGCAAAGCATGATGACCTTCTTTCCGTCAACCACGCAGTGAGGTGCACTGTTACCCTGCAGTGTCCGGAGCTTCCAGTTTAGGCCGGCCGCCTCGAGATTCAAGTACTCTTCCCGAAGGAAAGCGAGTTTCTCTCGCGACATTCTTCATGCAACCCTCGCAGGATTCTGTCTGAAAACAGAAATCAGCACGACCACGGTCAATAATAGGATTTCGACTGAGAGCTTGTTCGGCAGGAATGTGCATGAGAGAAAGCATAAGAGGGCACTGTCCGTCAGTGTCAGACATCGTGGCACACATGAGGGAGCCTCTCTCGGTGGTTCTCATTGCTACGCTCTGCGATAATCAACCGAATCGATCAACCGCGGGAGGTAGTTTCCGTGAATAGGATACTTGTGACAGGTGCCGTAGGGCAGATAGGAACCGAACTCGTGCAAGCACTTCGAAAGAAGTACGGAAGAGACCAAGTGATAGCAGCAGGCCACACTACGAAGCCGACAACAGAATTCCGCGAGTCTGGACCATTTCAGTACATGAACATCCTAGACCGAGAGCAACTGGCCAAGACGCTTGTCGATAACGAGATCGATACGATATATCACATGGCCTCAATTCTCTCAGCGGTGGGCGAACTCAACCCTCAACTCTGTTATGAAGTCAACATGCACGGATTCTACAATGCTCTGGAAGTCGCACGAAAACACAAGATTAAACGCCTTATTGCGGCGAGTTCAATCGCGGTCTTCGGCTCGGGCGTTCCTCGAGACAATACGCCTAACGATACTGTGTTGCTGCCGACAACCATGTATGGCGTGACGAAAGTGTGTTGCGAGCGTCTAGGCAACTACTACTTCAGCAAGTTTGGTGTTGACTATCGCTCGGTGCGCCTTCCCGGAATCATCAGCAGTGAGACCATGCCTGGAGGAGGCACCACCGACTACTCTGTTGAGATGTACTATGCCGCGGTGGAAGGCAAGCGTTACACATGCTTTGTGCGCGAAGACACGATTCTGCCAATGATGTACATGCCTGACGCCGTCAAGGCGCTCGTTGACCTATCCGAGGCAGACGAAGCACGGCTGAAGCACCGTGTCTTCAATGTGAACTCAATGAGTTTCTCAGCAGGAGAACTTGCCAAGTCCATCAAGGCTATCATTCCAGAGTTCGAATGCGAGTACAAACCCGACTATCGACAAGCCATAGCGGACTCTTGGCCGAGATCCTTAGACGATTCTGCAGCCAGAGAGGAGTGGAACTGGAACCCCACGTACGATCTTCCAAGAATGACCAAGGACATGATTCAGAGATTACATCAGAAGCTCAGAAGGTAAGCTTGTGTCGTCTCTTGAGTGAACGTCTGCCAATCCATTCAGCCTTGCATGTCTTAGTCCTGACTCGATCAAGACAACTTGAATGCTAGACACGACGAAGACACAAGAACGGTAGATGAAGACTGCCCTACGCGAGTTCTCGATCCTTCGATTATGCCTACGGGCTCGATCCTGAGAGTTCACAAAAACCTTTATCTAAACAGCATCGGTCTGAGTGGTTCCGAACTGGGAGATTGGACATTCGCAGTCTACGCTGTGGGAGGACCCTTGAATGGCAACACGCAAGAGGAAAGTCAGGAAGCAACGAGGCAGCAGGTTCCATGGCTGGGGAACCTCTGGACAGCACAGAGCGGGCGGAATGCTCGGTGGCCACGGAAAGGCCGGTCGATTCAGACACAAGAAGAGCGCGGTGATCAGGTACGGAATCGAGCTTGGAAGGAAACGTCTGTTACCGCGTCTGGGAAGAAAAGAAAGGATAGTCGCAAGTGTGGGTCAACTCGAAGACATGCTTGTCCACCCAAAGTATGCGCATGCAGTGTCTGAGCACGAAGGGAAGAAACTGTTGGACTTGCGATCACTAGGATACATGAAGCTGTTGGGCTCCGGAAAGATCCAAGTGCCAGTGGTAGTTAGAATTGACGAATTCTCCAAATCCGCGGCAAGCAAGATCGAGGCTGCCGGAGGCCGAATCGAGAAAACCACGGCATAGGAGCTTGACCTCATGGTCCGATTCATAGAGCTATTCAAACCGCTAGCGCGATTCTTTCTAAACATCTCGGCCCCTGACCGGAAGGTGGCCTTCAACGAGAAGATCTTCTGGACCGCGATGGCTCTCATAATCTATTTTGTGATGTCACACACGCCATTGTACGGGACTCAGGGGATGTCCCAGCAAGATCCTCTCGGAGCACTCCGAGTGATCTTCGCCTCAAATCGAGGCACACTCATGGAGCTAGGCATCGGCCCCATCGTTACAGCGGGCCTCATACTCCAAGTCCTTGCTGGCTCGCGTATGATCAACATCGACATGACCAATCCAGAAGATCGATCGATGTTCACGAGCGCCAGCAAGATACTCGCGGTAGTCATGACAATCTTCGAGGCCTCAGCCTACATCTTAGGCGGCACATACGGCCAGATCAACCTCCAGACACAAATCATCATACTCGGCCAGCTCGTCGCCGCGGGCATCATCGTATTGTTGCTTGACGAACTACTACAGAAAGGGTGGGGTCTGGGCAGCGGAATCAGCCTCTTCATTGCGGGTGGAGTTGCTCAGTCGATCTGGTGGGAATCTGTATCCCCAATGGGCCCGATGGGCGACGGGAAACTCTATGGTGCTTTGATCGCGTTCGTGCAAGGAATCGCGAATGGCGATGCACTGCTCAGCCTCTTCTATCGCTCGGAGGGACTTCCTGACATGATCGCCTTGTTGACGACACTCGTGATCTTCGCCATCATAATCTACTGTAACCAGTTGAGAGTGGAAGTACCTGTCTCGTATGCACGGTACCGTGGATTCAAAGGCAAGTTTCCACTCAAACTGCTCTACGTCTCAAACATTCCAGTGATATTCGCCGCCGCACTGTTCGGGAACATCTACTTCATTTCACAGATCATTTGGTCGAGATACAATCAGACAAATACGAACTTCTGGCTTAACCTGATCGGGCAATTCACAGCCTCAGGTACACAGTATCAGCCTACAGGAGGACTAGTGTACTATGTGGTGCCACCTCACAACTTGTCAGGTGTGATGTCTGATCCGATCCGAGCCGGAGTCTATGCTGGCCTTCTCATCTTGTTCTGCGTCTTCTTCGCTGTGACATGGGTCGAGGTTGGCGGAATGGACTCCAACACCGTTGCCAAGCAATTACTGGACTCGGGTATGCAGATCGAGGGGTTCAGACGCTCGCAGATGCCCATCCGGCAACTCCTCCAGCGATACATCCCAGTGGTTACTGTAGTTGGGGGGATAGTCGTCGGAGTCATCGCTGCTTCAGCGGATTTCCTCGGAGCATTCGGCTCAGGAACTGGAATCCTCCTTACTGTGGGCATCATAGAGCAATACTATCAGATCCTAGTTCGCGAGAGAATCACGGAACTGTACCCGGCAGCAAGAGCTTTCCTTGGTGAATAGAAGTTGGAACCTATCGATACAATCTGGAATATTCTGATGGCAGCGCTCCAGCCGTACCATGAGATCCCAGCGTCAACCCTGCTGACCATAGGGATTGCGGGAGCACTCGCACTGGTATCAACAGCATCAAACAGGCTACTGGTGGATGTGAAACGCGTCGCGTCAGTAACCAAGGAAGTCGCCGCTTGGAGGAAGGAATTCGAGAAGGCCAAGAAGAGCAAGGACAAGCAACTCCTAGCAAAGGTCACAAAGAAACAGCAGGCAATGATGAAGCTCCAAAGCCAAGTAGCTTTTGATAGGATGAAGGTCAGTTTCTTGTTCATCATACCTTTCTATGTAGTCTGGATCGTGCTCAGTGGCTTCTTCGGCCAGACCATTGTTGCGTTCTCGCCGATCCAGATACCGTTTGCTGGAGACAAACTGCCCTTCTTCTACTGGTACTTGATATGCTCGTTCACGATCAGTCTTCCGCTGACAAGGATGTTTGGAATTAACCCGGAGGGTACTTGAGTTGCCAGTTCGATCAAGGAGATCAAGATCAGCGAAGCGAGTAATGGTCCGACTCCCAAGTGGAAAACATGCAATTAGCTACCGTAGACGGCAGAAGGGATGGGCACGATGCAGAGTATGCGGTGAGATACTGCATGGAACCGCATTCACCAAGCATCGAAGTCTGCCCGGAAGCGCGCGATCTCCCTCTAGACCGTATGGGGGAAGCATTTGCGGGTCGTGCCTGAGGAGTCTACTCAGGGCGAAAGTCCGGAGCCCCACCTAGATGGGCTTGGTCGTCACAATCGGAGGACCACACGGAACAGGGAAGTCCACCTACGCTAGGATGATCGCAAAGCAGTTCAATCTCCGATACATCTCAGCAGGGCAGTTGTTCAGAGACCTCGCAAATGACAAAGGAGTCACCCTCGAAGAACTGAGCCGGCAGGCAGCCAAGTCTCATGAGATCGACCGCCTGCTCGATGAACGAAGCGCGGCAGAAGCTGCCAAGGGGAACGCCGTAATCGAGGGCCAACTTGCAGCATGGATGGCGAAGGATCTCGCCCAGGTACGCATCTACCTGAAAGCTCCTGATGAAGCTAGATTTGCCAGGATTGCGCACAGAGACCATGTGGACTATGAGACTGCGCACAAGCAGACACTAGAGCGCGAGCAAATCCAGCGAGACAGGTACAAGAGGTACTACGGTATTGACATAGATGATCTGTCGCTGTACAACCTTGTGATTGACACGGGAAACCGAACCGTAGAGAGCACAGCCAAAGAACTGATGACTCGAATTCGTAAGACAATCCTCCAGCGCGGAAAGGAATGAGCTGCGGCGACCCGTTTGCATGCGTCCGCTGTGGTAAGCTTAGAGTTCAAGAGGTTTTTATATATCGTGTTATACGTATTAGCCTAGGTTTAGGGCTTTGGGAAAGGTCCGCAAGAAGGGTAAAGATGAGCTCTTCGAGACTTGGCTGGCTCAGCTTTGGAAGGATAGTCCGCAAACTGCGAGAGGTTACGGCGCTGGGCTTTTCAGACTTCTTGGCTTGATGAAGATAGATTCTAAGACCTTGCTTAGACGCGCCGAACGTGACCCGAAGCAAACTTGGATAATGATGAAGGAAGCCGCCAAGGGCTTTCCCAAGAAGTCAGTTTCAATAACGGCGCTCTATGCTGGTCGAAAGTTCCTGTTAGACCACGATGAGTACATGATGTTGCCAGCGGCCAAGTTGAAGATTCAGAAAGTCAAGCCGCCCGTCTATCTCAAATGGGACGATGCAAACGCGATTGCCGACGCTGCCTCTTCACCCTACAATATGATCTTTAGAATCATGCTTCAGACGGGCTGGGGAATAGGTGAGTTTCTCAAGTTTAACACCTCTGAGACTTGGGGGCGCGTAAAGGCTAAACTCGCAAGTGAGCCGACGGCTGAATGTTTCCGATTCGATTTCTCGGGACGAAAGAAGAATAGGCGACCGTTCTTTTCGCTGGTGCCGATGAAGACGCTCGGGGAATGCGTTGCGCTTGA
>JBAVVE010000254.1:0-3654 GCA_049697135.1 Bathyarchaeia archaeon
GAGTTTCTCTGATCGCTGAGAACCGCCTGCAGAGTTCTGACCGGTATGACCATCGAGGTGCTCCCGCCGAAGTCAATTCCGTACTCATCAAACAAACCCGCCTCTGGCAAAACAAGTAGCCCGCCTCTCTGGACGAATCGAAGAATGGCGTCGTCTCTATTTTGACTATCCCAATTCCAGCCTTCCGAATAGTACCCATCCGCCCAGCCTACGGCAAACACAAGCACGTCAATCCTGCTCAGGTCTTTGTCGTTCAGCTCATATTGACGGATACGGGTCTCTGTCACATTGACCAACACCTTACCATCTTTGCTCAAGCTCGGAAATTCCGAGAAACACGATTCCCAATCATTCAGTACTTGCTCGGGAGCTGTAGCGGGATCTGTGCTATCAATCATGACTGCGACATTGATCGGTTTGGCACCACGATCTGCAAAATACCAAGCAATGATGTTGTACACCAGCTTGTGTTGTGGGGCCAACTGGTTCGTAACGTAGACCACATGTCCATCGGTGTAGTTTGCTGCAAGAATCGCAGGAGTACTTGGGGTGTCGTCGACGACACCTACAACAGCCCATCTCGAACGGTCCCAGTCAACGATCCAGTCCCCCGACCCACCGAGGTCACCTGGGGTAGTGAGGCCAAAAGGCCAATCGAGAAATGAGCGAGTTCCATTCTTAGGAACTACCCCGGGAGGATCAGATAGCGTTCTGTCGCCATTAGTACCAGGTTTGACTTCGAGGTAGTAGGGGATGAAACTGAAGTTGTTTCGTCCTATATGACCATTGTATGAATACACGTAGCTTCCAACGAGAATCAGAAGGAGCACTAGGAGGTACCCGAGCGGTCCCTTGAGTTTTGTCCTAACGCTCAACCTGCTGCCCTCACTCTGCAGCGTAGTAACCTCAGATTCTGCCGCGTTTCTGGTTCGAGCGTTGCCGAAGACCCATTATTCTATCGCGCTCTTCCACGTTGTCCCTTGCCTTGTCCAATTCTCAATACCATCGACTTGCGCACGCGCAGAAAGCCGTGAACTCCACACACGCAAACAGTGAATCTCAGAAAGCGAGCATACTATGGGGGCCCTTCAGGATTTCAGGCTTTGCATTCTCAAAGGAAAACTTACTCGATTCCCCCTGTCTTGGTTGATATAGCTAGGGGTGGGGCAGTCGTTTTGTGTGTGTGCGCACCAGCCTACCTGTATGCTCTCGCTTCATCGCAGGACGCATTTGCAAAACGATTGGAGAGTCTAGATGAGGCTCTTCTCCCCAAACCGGAGAAGGCTTGAAGTGCCAGACATATCTTGCGAAGAGAGTCAAGTCAAACACTCGTGTCAAGCTCTGTCCAGCCTTGCTTGCGGTTCTCTAAACACGTGAAGAACCGCCTCGACTAATGACTGTTTGAAGTCCTGATCGAACTTCAATTCAACAAGCTTCTTCCTCATCTCGTCAGCAGACTTGGGCGACCAATTCACATCGACCTTGAATGCATCCGGATTCAATCTCGCAAGGGCAGCGTCCGCAGCTCTCTGAATTATCCTCACCTCGTCCTTTGTTATAGTGCGCCGATCTGATTTCTCGACGTGTGCGATGACCTGTTTTGCGATGTCTTCGGCTAGGAATGTCTTCATGAGCGATATTGCAACAGCGAGAGGCATTATCTTGCCGAAGTATTCATCGAATCCCTTTTCTGTCAACACTTTCACCTGAAGAACAGTCTTGCAGCCTCGTCAACGAGTTTGCCTTTGCCGCCTTCGACAGCGCCAAGTAAGAACTGCGAAGCCGTAGCCTGTAACATCATTCTGAATCTGTCCCTCGTCTGGTCGCTCACGTGTTTACCCAGGCTACGCTCAATCGCAGCGTCCACTTCAGGCCGCGCAAGCAGAATAGCAATGCGATTCTCGATTCTCGATTTCACATCAGAGTCTAGCTTACGCGTGGTCAAGTCTATCCCTTGCCGAAGGGCCGTCCTTTCAGCCTCTACTCTGAGCGCTCTTTGATGCGACATTTCCTTCCGAAGCTCCTTGTATTCACGATATGCTTGAACAGCTCTCCAGCCGTACTGCAGCCCTATGTATGCAGCGAAAATGACCGGTGCATGGTGCGGAAAAGCCGCGGCGGCTAGGCTTACTATCGTATTCATAGTTGCCGTCTTGGATACTGATAGCGTAATGTCCCTTGCCATGGAAATAGCTGTGGTGATGCAAGTTGGTCTGCGCCGTCCCTTCGTTTTCGCTCCCACTATGAACCCCTCTCGTTCCACGACAGATTCGCAATCGCGATGAGGTTGTGCAGAGTCAGTCGTTCGACTGGCGAAAGACCGGTTGAGGCACAATCCGTGTGGCTGCAGCGCGGCTCTCTCCCTCTAACCGGTCTGCCATCATTCGAGTAGTACAATCCATGGGATGCATCAAACGACCACCCCGCGCTAGCCCACATGTCAGGCCTCAGCTGTCTTACCAAACGAGGCGAGTCAATACCCAAGAGCAGGGAACGATATCCTGAATCCTTAAGATAAACGACGAACTCAGAGATCTCGTTCAATATACTCTTGGGATTTCTAGCCCGCTTCAGCAGATCTCCGCATGGGTAAGCAAAGGTGTCGATGGCTTGCTCCGCCGCCGTCCGAACGAATTCCCGAAGCTGGTAGGTGCTTGAGCCTATTGCCAAACCTACAACGCGGTAGTTGCCTCTGGCAAACCTAGTGAGAGCGAGCATCCTCCTTAGAGCTCTTGTGAAATGCGCATTCTGATAGAACGAATACCCGCTATCCGCTTGGTAGACATAATCATCGGGGGATATTACCCAATCCGCACTCAGTTGTACCGCAGCGTTGTGATATTGCTTCACGTCCAATTCATCGAGAAGCGCGTCTCGTCCAACAGCAGAGATGATTATCGGACTGACCCCCCCCAGGGCGCACCTCAAGACGGCTATGCGAGAACGGATTTTTCCCATCTGCATCAGCTCACAGAAGTTGACAATGGCACCTTTCGGCGATAGAGGCGCCTTCTGAAAACCAGACAACGAGAGCTTGTCCCGCAGGCGAAGCTCCGGAATGAACTGGGGTATGCGCTGCCTCAGAGCATCTGATTTCAGAGGCAACAGCTCAGGGATTACTTATCCTCTCCCGAATTCGAGTTGTCCAGAAGCGACCCCGAAGCCTGGACAGCAACGAATGGACCGAACAAAGCGGCGTCCTCGGCGGAATGTCTCACTGCTCATCGAACTTCCGTAATCTTGGACAGGAGTACTTTAATCTAGCGCCTTTCTGTTGATGTTAACAACAACAACAAAGCCGAAAGCTTATAACCAGGAGCGCATCACCGCTAACACCAAATGACCACAGGAGATGATTGTGGTTGCCGGGAGAGATTAGGGATCCTATACACGGCGACGTTTTTCTTGAGGACATCGAGCTCCAAATAATAGACACCCCTCAGTTTCAAAGGTTGAGATGGCTTTCAGAACTACCCACGGCTCAATTTGTTTACCCGGGCGCAACGCATTCTCGCTTTTCCCACTGCATTGGTGTAATGGAATTAGCAAGCCGTATCTTTCAGAATCTGAAATCTCTGGCTAACAAGTCTCTCAATAGGAGACAGGGGGATCACAGGAACCTTCGGATCGCTGCGTTGCTGCATGACATAGAGG
>JBAVVE010000255.1:0-10359 GCA_049697135.1 Bathyarchaeia archaeon
GGCGGTCTTCAGTCTCTCCCTGGATGTGGCGAATGACAATCTGATGAAACCCTCCCCGCGTTCGCCGAATGAATCTCCTGGTACGACCGCAACTTTGGATCTGTCAAGCAGTCTCATGGCGAGCTCCTGGGACTTCAGCCCGAAGGATGAGATGTTTGGAAAGGCGTAGAAGGTGCCTCTAGGCGAGAAACATGAGATTTCGTCAATCTTTGCCAGTTCGCGCACAACTATGTCACGTCGCAACTGGTACTCTTGAACCATTTCTCTGACTATCTTGTCGGTTCTTTTGTCTCGTAAGGCAAGCGCGGCGGCTCGCTGTGCAAATGTGCAGGCTCCTGTGACCAAGTGGCCGTGGATTGTGGCCACAGCTTTTGTAATGCTACGTGGGGCAGTCAAGTAGCCGAGACGCCAACCGGTCATTGCCATTGCCTTTGAGAAACCGTTGATCGTGATAGCAAATTCCTTCATTCCAGAGAATGATGCGATGCTGAAGTGTCTTTCACCATCGAAAACTATTCTCTCATAGATCTCGTCGGATAGAACCAGGAACTTCCGCCGCTTTGCGAGTTCGGCTATGGCCTCAAGTTCGGATTTGCTCATCAGGTTGCCGATGGGATTGTTTGGGGAGTTGATTATCAGCATCCTCGTCTTGTTGCTGACGGTCCTTTCAAGACGATCTGGAGATATGCGGAAACCTTCAGGCTCGTTCAGAGGGAGATAGATCGGCTTTGCTCCGGCGAGTTCAATGCATGGAACGTAGCTCACCCAACAAGGATCAGGCACTATTACCTCGTCGCCGGGACTCAGAGTCGCCATTATGGTAGCAAAGATGGCTTCCTTGGCGCCGACTGTGACCACGATCTCTGAGGCTGGATCTGCGTCAATGTTGTTCTCGCGTTTGAGCTTGTCCGCGATTGCCTCTCGGAGTTCTAGGAGCCCCGCTGAGTCTGGGTAGAACGTGTACCCTTCATCGAGAGCCTGCTTTGCATAAGCTCGGATGTGCTCCGGGGTTACGAAGTCAGGCTCGCCAGCTGAGAGGCTTATCACATCCTCCCCAGCCCGCTTCAACGCCTTGACTCGATCTAGTATCTGTAATGTTGCCGAAGGTTTGACTCCAGGCCTGTCTGCTACGAAACTCATCTTCTCACCATTCCTTGTTGTCCGGGGACGTTATCGAGAACATTCCCTGACATTCATCATGCGAGACTACTACAAGCTCGCTTCCGTTGAGAGCTGAACCAGTTATTAGCTTTCCAACTTCAACTGTACTTGTTCTTTGGTCTTCGCGATTCTTGCAAAGGTTGCCAAACCCTCGGGTTGGGATGTGCTCTTGCCATAGCGATAATTGTGAGTGGCATAGCGGTTCTCGGTGTGCCTCTTGCGCTCGTCGCTTCGCCCATCTTGGTCCTTGCCATATTGCAGGCGTTTGGAGGTTTTTGGCTTGTGCTCTACAATATCAACCAGGTCAGCCTGAGGCAGGCGATCACACCCGACCGGCTTCAGGGTCGAATGAATGCCACCATGCGTACGATAGTCTGGGGCACAATACCGGTAGGCTCTCTCATTGGTGGAATTCTTGGCACGCAGATAGGCGTCGTGATGGCGATCGTAATCGGCGGTATAGTGGCCACGTTGGGAGCAGTTTGGATCCTGTTTGGTCCGGTGATCTCCCTGAAGGAGACGCCAGCCTCAGCATAGGTCGTCCTGATGTCTTTGCTTCCGGTTTTGGCTTGTGCGCTATTCTTCTCTCTTCTTTGGCTCGGGAATCAGAAGTAGGGTGATTACGAACTGGGGAATGAGGAGCACAAGTAGTGTGAAGAAGGGTAGTTGAGGAGAGACACTGACGTAGAACCAGTTCCCGAGTAGCATTCCTATAGCCATCGCTATGTAGCCGACGAAGTTTGTGAATCCTATTATCTTCCCGCGGTTCTCTTTGGCGACAAGATCTGTCTGCATCGCAGAGCCAGCGGACATCCCGAGCAATATCGAGACCCCGAGCAACGACATCGAAATCAGAACTTCCGTGAAATCTCCGTACATGAATATCAGAATTGTCGGAGCCAGCAAGACGATTGACAGGAGCAGGGGAGTTCTTCTTCCCACCCTGTCAACGAATTTGCCAATCGGAATTGAGACGGCGAGCATAGAAAGGAAGAGTGGAATGTACGCGATCCACCAGATCGATTCTGGTATGAGTAACACGTCTCTTGCGTACAAGGCCTGTATGACTTGCACAAGTGCGATAGCAAACATCGAGATTGTCTGCGAGATGAATAGCCAAAACATCGAGCGTGGTACAACTTTCCATGCTCTCCAGCTTTCCCGAATGGCTTTCGGGTAGGATGACAGAAATTCCTGCGGTCTGATGGGATCGCCACTGGTTATGGTCTCCTTCAGTCTCAGTCTCAGAAACGCCGCTGCAAGGTAGAGGGCAGTCACTATGATGTATACGATCCTCATGCTTGGGATCAAGCCAAATTGCCACAGCAGAATGCCGGCAAAGAGAGGACCTGGCGTAGTCACGACGCTGTTGATGAGCATAATGATCGAGAATCCCATGCCTCTGCGTTCAGGAGGGAGCGAATCGGAGATCATTGCCCAAAGTGCAGGCTGGTAGATCAGGCAGAGATTCATCAGAACCGCTCCGATAAGGATGAAGTGCCAGGTTGGTGCCAGCGCATAGAACAGAAAACACAATGCCAAGGCGAAAGTCATTGTGGAGATAAGCCATCGTCTTCCGTATCTGTCGGCGAGATATCCTCCAGGGAACTGCACTGCGGCAAGAGCCATGAAACTACAGAATCCTATCAACCCCAGTTCGATGCCAGTTCCTCCCAGTGCTTGAACGTAATACTGGTAGTTGGGCGTGGGCATCTCGCTGGCGAGATCCATCAATACCCAACTTAGCACGAGAATGGCATAGTTTCCTTTGATGAATGAGAACTCTTGTCTGAACCTCTTGACTAGTGCCAAGATTCTTTGCATCGCCAGTGCCGCATCTCAGGCGGCAGTATCTGCTCGGCAACACCAACACTTCGATTTAGCTTTCTCTGGCAGCAACTGAGATGGAGGCAGATGGCGAGCATATCATCGGGTTCTTTATGAGACCCTGAGCGCTTGCATGAAGCTCAGAGATAATAGGCTCCGAATGCGCACAAGGTCAGGGAGCCTTCAGCATGGATTCTATTCTGATTGAGCATGGGGTCGTTGTCACGCTCGACACTCGTCGAAGGGTGATCCGCGACGGCGCCATCATGATCGAAGGTTCACACATAACCGACGTAGGCAAGACGGACAACCTTCATCGGAAGCATACCCCGGAGCGCACAATCGATGCGTCTAGGAAGCTAGTCATGCCAGGCCTCATTGATTGTCATGTTCATCTTGCGCAGGCCATGATTCGAGGCTGTGCTGACGATGTTTCGTTGCTCGACTGGCTCGGGAAGTATGTCTGGCCCCTGCAGGGCAACTATGACGAAGACGACGGAAGAGCCAGCGCTAGGTTGTGCATGCTTGAGATGATCAAATCCGGAACGACCTCATTCGTCGAGGCGATGCTCCACACTAGGTACGGATTTGACGGAATCGCCAAGTCGCTTGAAGAATCAGGAATGCGCGGCTACCTCGCCAAGACAATCATGGACACACCAGCATACGGAAGGAAACAGATGATGCATCCGGGAATGATCGAGGACGGCGAGGGGTCCCTCGCCGAAACCATCACCATGATCGACAGATGGAACGGCAAAGCCAACGGAAGAATAGGGGTCTGGTTCGGCCCACGGTCGCTCGGAGCCTGCAGTAAAGCCCTCTACGAGAAGATCGCTGAAGAAGCCGCGAAGAGAAAAGCCGGCATCACTATGCATCTATGTGAGGTCAAAGAAGATCTCAAGTACGCTCGGCGCAAGTTCAAGAAGAGTCCCGTTGCTTTCGCCGACGACGTCGGACTCCTCACTCCCAGAACTGTTCTGGCTCATGCGATCTGGCTCACTGATCGCGACATAGCAACACTCAGCAAGACACACACAAACATTGCTCACTGCCCATCCTCTAACACGAAGCTTGCTTCAGGAATAGCACGCGTTCCAGAGATGCTCAAGAAGGGCGTGAACGTGGGGCTCGGATGCGACGGCGGCCCGAGTAACAACAGCTACGATATGGTCAGAGAGATGAAACTCGGAGCGTACATACACAAGGTTCGGTTATCGGATCCCATGACGATGCCTGCGGAGAAGATCCTCGAGATGGCCACCGTCGGTGGAGCACGAGCCATAGGCATGCAGGACAAGCTCGGCACGCTGGAACCGGGTAAGCTCGCGGACATCGTCCTCGTGAACTTGGACAGCGTCCATATGGTTCCGAACAACAACCACGTCTCCGACCTCGTCTACGCAGGCAGTGGAGCCGACGTAGACAGCGTCATCATTGACGGACGGATAGTCATGGAACAACGAGACGTGAAAACCCTCAACGAGCGTGAGATTGTCAAGGAAGCCCGTGAGAGAGCAAGCGCGCTCATTGAGAGAACCGGCTTGAAACCCACGACACTGTCGAATTACTGCTAATCTCGCATCGCATGTTAGCTTTCATAGACTTGTGCAAGTGAGCGCCATAGGTGTTTCCTTTAATATTCGAACTGCCGAAATAGGGAAGGTAATCACCGTTGCCCGTCCCAATCAGAGACGCACTCACTTTTGACGATGTTCTACTAGTTCCGAAACGTAGCCCGGTCCGTTCCAGAAGGGACGTGGACCTCTCAACGAATCTCAGTAAGAACATCAAGCTCAACATTCCGATCGTCAGCGCCAATATGGACACCGTCACCGAGTCGGCCATGGCCATCTCGATGGCCCACAACGGCGGAATAGGGATCATTCACCGTTTCATGCCAATCGAGCGCCAAGTCGAAGAGGTACAGAAGGTCAAGCGGGCTGAGAGCGTCATCATAGAACATCCGTACACAACCGGACCAAACGCAACCATGGCTGACGCAAAGAGAATGATGCAGGAAAAGGGCGTCAACGGACTACTAGTAGTCGACACCAAAGGAAAACTGCTCGGCATTCTCACAGCCCGAGACTTGCTCTTCGAAAACAACGAATCAAGAAGAGTCTCCGAACTCATGACACCAATGGAGAAACTACACACAGCGAGGGCAGGAGCTTCGATCGACGATGCAAGACAGCTCCTACGCAAGTACAAGATTGAGAAAGTGCCCCTCGTTGATGACGAAGGATACCTCCGCGGGCTGATCACGAGCAAGGACATGGTAACCCTTGCCGAGAGGCCACAAGCATGCAAGGACTCAAAGGGTCAGCTCATCGTCGGAGCTGCGGTCGGAATAAGAGAAGGGTACCTGGATAGAGCCCGAGCGCTCGTCGACGCAGGCGTTGACGTCATCGTTGTAGACGTCGCTCACGGGCACTCCGAATGGGTTCTCGAAGTTGTTCGGAAACTCAAGAAAGAGCTCGGTGGGGTTGATGTGATCGCAGGAAACGTCGCCACGCCAGAGGGAACCAAGGACCTGATCGCCGCTGGCGCGGATGCAGTGAAGGTTGGAATCGGATCAGGCTCCATATGCATAACCAGAATCGTCACTGGTGCAGGTGTTCCGCAGCTGACGGCGGTCATGGAATGCGCTGAAGCTGCAAGAGCGCTCAATGTTCCCATAATCGCAGATGGTGGAATCCGGAACTCGGGAGATATCACTAAGGCACTGGGGGCTGGCGCATCGAGCGTAATGATCGGGAGCATGCTAGCGGGCACAGATGAAAGCCCGGGAGTCACGGTTATGCGAAACGGTAGGAAGTACAAGCTTCACAGAGGAATGGCATCTGTCGGCGCATCCTTGAAGCGTGGAACCCCGGAAAGCGAAGACGACTCTGCGCTCTTGGACTACGTCGCTGAAGGCATCGAGGCATTTGTACCATACAGAGGGAACTCCCACGAAATAATCGCACAGCTAGCGGGCGGCATCCGTTCGGGCCTGAGCTACTGCGGCGCCAGAACGCTCGCCGAATTACGACAGAACGCATCGTTCGTGCGCTTGACTCAAGCAGCGCTCAGTGAAAGCTATCCACATGACGTGGAAAGCATGCAGTAGTTACCGCAAACTGAGGAACTCGACGACTTCAACCGAGCCAGCGTCCAACGCAGGTGAAGGTCTTTCGGGATGGAGTTACTAGCTGACCTCCAGGCCGATTTCCCGCATTTCTCTGCTAACACTTTCCCACATGCCAAGCCATTCTGCTGTGGGTTTCATCTTCTCGATTTCGTAGCATTCATCGAATCTCTTTCCTAGAGGTGGGTTCGCGAATATCTGCTCGTATTTGGGGAGAATCGCCTTCGCGACATCGTTGGCGTATTCTAGTTTCTTTCCAGCGAGCGACCGAGCAACGTTGCCGAAGAACCGTTCCTCGAGCCCCGTGAATCTGTTAACCTCTTTCGTTCCGCAACCTGCAGGTCCGGGGCCAGCATGCGCTCCTGAAACAATTGCCAATGCTGGAGCAACAGACTCGTAGAGTATTGTCTTCGTGCATGGACCAGAAGAAGTGAAAGCTTCACTGAACGTGATTATCTTGCTGTTTCTGGCGAGGGCTTGAGCAACGACAGCGTGAGACCAGATGCTCATCCGGCTGCTCGTGTTATTGTAGCGTATGTCTTGGCAACTGATCTCTTGGACACTTGATCTGTTGATTATCTGGTTTGCCAGAATATGTGCTGTCATCGAGATCGCGGTCGTGTCTGGCCCACCAGTGTAGCCTCCGATCAAATGATCGGCGTAGGAGAAGACTGGGCAACCGTAATCGACGAAGTGTTTTGTCTTGTTCAGGAGGTTCATCGTCGTCTTCATCGGATAGACGAGGCAAGAGATCGCCATGTCGGTTCTTCTGTAGCCGAATTCGGGATCAAACGCTGAGATGACCGCAGCTGCTCCTTCTGGTGAACCAGCCAGAACGCACAAGCCCGGCCGACCTGCACGAGCAACCGCGTTGCGCATGCAGTTGGCTTCGAATTTTGCAGCATGCATCTCGATCGGTGAGTCTCTGATGATCGGTCCGCCCTCGATTTCGACAAGTGATCCTCCGCACACCGCATCGATGACGCGCTCTACAGCGATGCTTGTTATGATGTCTTCGTAGTATCGCTGGCTGACGATGCCTCCGCCAAGGCCGCCTATGATCGTTGGCGGTCTTTGGTCTTCGATTCCTCTCTGAGCCATCTCTCTGGCGTCACCGCCAGTGCCCACTTGCACATTTGTGGGCGCTATGTTGGCAGCTTCGCTGATCTCTCGATCTTCGAACTTGATGAGCCGTCCGGTGTCGATGCACAGAATCCCCACGTCTCTTAGAAAGTCACAGGCGGCTTGGAAGACGTCATCGGCAAGCTGCTTGTCATTTGGAACAGGTGTCTCTGGACTGTATGCTATTTCGTAGTCTCGCGCGAGTTGCTTGAGCTTGGGTGGAACTGTCTTGAGATCAAACTCTTTCTCGTCTACTAGTGGTCCGGTGCGAGCAGCACGTGTAATCTCAAGCAACTTGAGTGACGACAAATCCATATTCCTACTCCAGATGTTGGCGCGGGAAGATCTTACAGGCTGAATCCGAGGTCTTTCATCTCTTCGATGACTCTGTTATAAATGTCAAGCCACTCTTTTGATGGTTTCATGCTCTCAGGATCGTAGCATTCATTGAATGTCTTTCCCAGCGGCGGATTGTCGAATCTGTGCTCGTACTTCTTGACCAACTGCTTCGCAATGTCATTCGCATCTTCCCTTTTCATGCCGGCACAGGCTCTACCCACTTTGCCAAAGAATCGTTCCTCAAGACCCGTGAACTTGTCCATCTCTTTCGTTGCGCATCCGCATATGCCAGGGCCTAGGCCCAGGCCCGAAACCACAGATAGGGCCACAGCGGCGCCTTCGTAGAGTATCATCTCAGTGCACGGGCCGGCTGATGCGAAACATTCGCTCGAGGTGACAATCCTGCTGTTTCTGGCAATCGCTTGGCCGGCTACGTTGTGGGACCAGATGCTGAGCCTGTTGCTTGTGTTGTTGTAGTGTATGTGCTGGCAATTCACATGCTGATATGTTGCGTGATTGAGGATGACATTTGTCAGGTGGTGGGCCACGCTTGAGACCAGAGTCTCTTCTGCTCCGCGAGTGAATCCTCCAATCAGTTGATCAGAATATGCATGAATCGGCATCCTGCGGTCAAGGTAATGCTTGGTCTTGGCGAGCATGTTGAAGTTGATCTTCATGGGGTAGATCATGCACGAGCATCCTGCATCGGTAGGGCGGTAACCCCAATCTGGGTTGAAGCTGGCGAAGTCGGCTCCCGCCCATTCGAACCCGCTGCCTATCAAGCATAGCCCGGGTCGACCCGCTCTTTCAGCAGCTTTCCTCAACCAATCTGCTTCAAGTTGGGCCGCGTGCAACTCTACTGGGGAGCGGCCGATTATCGGTTTTCCATCTATCTCTGATAGAGATCCACAACATACCGAGTCGACGTCTGGTTCCATGGACATGCTAGTGAAGATGTCCAGGTAGCTCGCTGAGCTACAGATTCCCCCACCATTGCCACCGACAAAGTGGGGTCGTCTCTTGTCCTCAACGGCTCTGCTCCTGAGCTCTCTTGCCTCTTTCCCTGAACCTATAGTCGTACTTTCCGGCAGATTCCTCAGCGAGTCCTTCACATCTTCTTCGGTTATCTTGATTGTTCTCCCAGTATCATGACAATAAACTCCCAAATCGACTAGTAGTTGTTTTGCTGCTTCGAATACGCTGTCGGCTAAGTCGTTGTCCCATGGAACAAGAACTTCCGGATCGCGCCGTATGTCGTATTGCGCGACCAGTTCTTTGAGACGGTTTGGAAGTAATCTGCATTCGAAGTCACTCTCCTTCACAAGCCGACCATTCTTGGCACGGTCCACAATGTCTAGAAGGTTGGAGCTTCCGGGGAGCATACCGTCATGCACGCTCGCGTCTCGCTGACACAAGTTCATGGACTTTCGTGATGCCGTCGTTTGCGTCTCTTCCATAGGCGTCGGCGCCGATCTGCTTAGCCCATTCCTCCGTGACTGGCGCTCCTCCGACTATCACAGGGTACTTGTCCTTCAGTTCCAAATCCCTAAGCATCATCACAACCTCTTGCTGGGCAACCATCGTTGTCGACAATAGAGCTGACAGACCAATCGCATCTGCCTTCAGTGATTCCGCCTGTTCGATGAACTGCCTTGACGGGACATCTTTGCCGAGGTCTGTCACCCGAAAACCGTTAGCCCTCATCAGGGCGACAACGATATTCTTTCCGATGTCGTGAATGTCACCTGCGACCGTACCGATCACTACAACACCTGCCCTTTGAAGCGACGTGTTCTCGGGAAGGTTCTTCTCAAGTACAGAGATCGCCGCGGTCATCGCTTCTGCTGCAATTATCATGTCGGTTAGGAAGAGCTCCAGTGTCTGGAATTTCTGTCCGACTTCTCGTATGCCTTTGGCAAGTCCTTTCTCGACGGCTTCCAGCGGATCGATTCCAGCTTCCATAGCTCGTTGTGCTGCGGCTTGTGCCTGTTCTGAATCCCCTTTGATGACCGAGGTCCTTAGTTCTTCAATGATCTCTCTTTTCTGTGCTTCGTCGAGATCCGTCATCTGACTTGAGCCCAACCTTCGGTGCGACGCGAACCGAATTCTGCGAGTTCGATGGAGCAGCGGTCACGGGCTAGTAGATCCAGCCTTTTACGTATAGTGAGCTCTTCTTCACGTATGGTGACAGGACCTTCAGCAGTATGAAGCTCAGTGGAATAACTGCGATGAGGCCGCCTGTGACGGACACTGTGTACGAGATCGGGAACATATCCATAGTGTACCAGCCGTAAACGTAAATGCTTAGCATTTGATATGTGAAGTCTGTCACTACTGTGGCTAGGATAACTACAAACACGAACCAGACCGCATAGTCTTTCTTGTTTTTCAGACCTGGATCAGCGTTCGTTACTTTGAATGCTATCCACGGTATCAGAGCATACACCGCATCGCTGAGACCGCTCAAGAGACCGAAGTGAGGCGCCATTCCCCATGCAGGGGCGTACAAGACACCTGCAATAATCGCTCCGATGAGCGCCCAGGGTCCAAACCAGATTCCGAAGACGGGCAAGATGCCGCCTGGTAGATAGATGAAGGCAAGTCCCGGGAACGGTTGCAGCACACTCGCTGCTATGGAAGCTACAGTACTGACTGCGGCTACCACTGCGATTAGTACGAGGTGAACGACTCTGAAGCCTTTTGGCCTAACGACTTCTTCTTTTCCAGACAACTGGGATCGCTGGAGCGTTCTGTGCTAAGTAGATATAAATAATCTG
>JBAVVE010000256.1:0-3674 GCA_049697135.1 Bathyarchaeia archaeon
CTCTTATTCTATCTGAGTGTGAGAACAAAGCCGTAATGCGGTTGGATTCGAGATCACTACTTGACAAAGTGCGGCTGGCTCTTGGCCTCGAGGATGTGCGCCCTGATATACTCGATCGGTGCCGGCAATTTGGGATCGGTCGTGTATTGATAGCGGGCCGTTGGTCGCATGAGCCGCAGATACTATACTCTGCTGCCCGCAGGACAAAGGAAGGTGGACGCAATCTGAATCCAAGACACTGGGCTGTCCCAATGCCGAATTCGGGTAGTTAGTGATTTGGACCGTTTAGGAGTCGTGTGTGTGGATCTCGTGGTGGTGCAGAGTATCAAGTGAGTTTACGCTTCATAACCTATCAAGGCCGAGACGTTTGACGAGTGTACCACATTTGAGTTCCAAGTATAGCTCGAAGAGCTGTGCCATCTCGTGGGAGATGATTCTGCCAATTGATTCGGGAGCGGAGACCTTTCGAACAAAGATTAGGACCAAGGTGAACACCTTCGTTGGCTTGACAAAATGTGCATGAGTGAAACCGAGGAAGCCACCCAAATCTGGGCGCATGCCGTATTCCTCCATTTCTTTTTCTGCAACATCTCCTGTTGTTCTATGCGCTGCGTATAGCTTCAGAAAATCCTTGACAGTCACATCGTAGAATACTCTCATGCTTGGCATCGGGAAACTTGCTACGTCATAACTCAATGCAGATACGTCTGTCTTGACAACATTCCAAAGACGCGATATCTCGCTTGGTGCTAGTTCATATCCCTTGAATTTCGCGCGTGAGAGGAAGTAACAAGGCATATCGGGCCGCCCCTCAAACATCTACGGTGCTGCTTGACTTAAGACAAGTCTACTTCTTTTCGCATAGGCGAGGTCTCCTAGTGGAGCTTCCTTATGTTTGTCTATCTTCTCTTCCTAAACAGCTTCATGGCTACTTCTTCTCATAGCGCCCCTCAGCGCTCTCGGACAAGCACGAGAAAGCAGCGAACTCCAAACAGGCAGTCGATGAAGTGAATCTCAGTAAGACACTGTATTATCGAGCCTGTTCAGGATTTCAGGCTTTGCATTCTCAAAGGAAAACTTACTCGATTCCCCCTGTCTTGGTTGATATAGCTAGGGGTGGGGCAGTCGTTTTGTGTGTGTGTGTGGGTAGGCTGGTGCGGGCGTCCGAATTTGAACTCGTAGTTTTGTGTGTTGTGTGTGTTCCCATTAGCGCGGGCATCCAGATTTGAACCCTAGTTCTGTGCCCATCCTTTGGGTGGCGGATCAGATTTGGACGCTCACGTCAGGAGTGATTCTGTGCGTGCGCACTAAGGATGGCACTTCGATGAGAGCTCAAATCGCGGCGTCAGAGAAGCCGACGACGAACCAGCCGATCAGGAACGCTGATGCCCCCGGGATTGAGCACTCCGGGTCACTACGCTTCATCCAATGACAGATGGAAACGTCAACATGGCTGACTAGGAAACTCACCAAGGAATCGCTGCTGGCGGCTCCCCTCTTAGATACCGACTCGGTAATGCCAAGTGGTCCCACAACCCATTCTTGGTACTGTTGGACCGGCTCGAGCCTATTGTCTTCGATTAGGCGGTAGACGGCTTCATCTACTTCGTCCTTTTGACAGTTGCGAACAATAGCACCTATGATGTCGCGATTACGCGCCTTAGGGAAACTCCACTTCCTTTCGCCGTCGCTCAAGACCTGAGCCAGGTCCTTCAACGTATCCCATGGAAGGGTTTCAAGTCCAAGTCTGAGGCTAAGTACTGAAACGCCCTCGTCGAGGCTGTTTGCATGGAACACTCTTTGACAGAACTTCTGTTCTATTCCAACTTCTGTGACTTCTCGTATGATGCGAGCGTATGACGCCGTCATTGGAAGAGCCAATCGAAGCTCATACGCGCCGCAAGAAATCATTCTGGCGAAGAATGACAGTTGGTCAGTCAAGGCCGAACTTCGGAGCAGCAAGAGCGGCAAGCAGAAACTGTTGTGTTGGAGGCGGACTTTCCAAGCCTAATGTTTAGGGCCATGAAACCCGCAGCGTCCCTAGCAGGTCGAGTTGGGGCCTTGAATCGTCCTTCCGGCTTCTAGCTTTCCAATAATGACGGGTCAGTTTATTCTATGTAGGTAGTCGATGATGACCCACCACAGCGCTAGTGACCAGAGTGCACCGAGGAAAAGAGGAAGCCAATATCCATACATCGCGTTCGGGTGAAAGCGACGAACACTTCTCGCAACCGCATGTCTTGCCTGTATGATGTTTAGGTTGTTGTCCCCAGCGACCTTCGCGGGATACCAGAAATCCGGGTCGTTTTCTATCTGAATGAGTCTATCTCTCCAGAAGTCTCTTGCCTGAAGATTGTGTCTGATAACAAGGTGATGGAAGACGCTCATCGTTATGCCCACAATTGGCACCGCCAATTTGAAAGCCAGGATTTCCGTTCGGACAGCAACGACCTCTATGGCCAAGAACAAGAAGCCTGCGAAGAAGATAGAATTCCAAAGAAGGAAATTGCTGGTTCTTTCTGATACGAATCTTCCCTCGTGCATGATAAGCTGAAGTAGCATTGAGTACATATGCCATAGTCGCACATGCCTTTCTGATGAGAGTTGTTTGATCCTTGGCCGGATGTGTTTCACGCTCCTCTTTCTCCAATCAATCAAGCTTGTACTTCAAGAAAAAGAAACCAATTGCTTAAGGGTTGCGAGAACAGCGAGCTGCTTGGGCGTTCCTCAGTAAGATCTTTGGGGAGGCCACCACCGACAGGTCAAGGCCAAGGCTCGATTCATCAGCTTCGAGCCTCTGATCGGCCCAATTGGCCAAGTGGATCTGTCAGTAATCTCCTAGGGATCGTTGGCGGCGAGAGTGGACCAAGTCATCGACCTGTTAAGGCCGAGTGGGTCAGAGAGATTAGAGATCAATTAGTGACGGGAAGCGTAGCGTTCTTCTTCAAGCAATGGGGAGGGGCATGTCCGAAGTCAGGCGGCCGAGAATTGGACGGACGAGTTTGGAATGAGCATAGCAAGCAAAGAATATCAATGGCTACAAGAGAAGTAATCGGGAGCGTGACAAGACTCAAGCGTGTCTTCGTGAATCTGTTCGGGAACAAGTTCAGACTCGTGAAGTCTACTACCGGGTATGTTCTCAGCCCGCTTAGCCGACACCTGAAAAGCGGGAAAGACCATCATGTAACAGCTATTCTCACAGGCGACGAGATCGCCAGTGTTCACACGAAGGTTGACGGTATCAAAGTCGCAGATATTCCCGGCGAACTTTTCATGAAGATGCTTCAAACGCCTAGTTTTGATGAGAACACGGCAGCCAGGATTCACGTGTCGCAGTTACCGTCGCTTGACGGAGAGTATGAAATGCTTGGAATGGACCTAGCTAGAGCGCGTATCCTCGCTCCTGTGCTGCTTGTCGCCGCCTACGTTTCAGGTTTACTGAGGTGGCGGAGGACAAAGAACGAATTCTACCTTAGGATCAAGCTGGATCACAGAGTAGTCTGCTTCCTGAAGGTCTTCTCTCGACTGGCGGGATTCTTGGTGGCCTTATCTCCACGCACGCTTTTTCCTTCTATGTTGAAAAAGCTACTTTTCACTAAACCCTCCAAGTTCATCCAGTGCCGAAACGTTGTGGCTCTCCTGGTCCGCAACGATTTCCGAGGGGTCTACTGGAT
>JBAVVE010000257.1:0-6708 GCA_049697135.1 Bathyarchaeia archaeon
GGGCATAGTCGTCCAAAGCATCGGATTGACACAGCATATTGACTTCGTGTACATGAACACGAAGACGTTCCCGTTCAACAACACACTACTTAGAAAAGCAGTCGTTCACGCAATCAACTACGACGCCATCAAATCAGGCATCAACAAAGACCTCATCGTCCGCTACGTGGGGCCCTTCCCAAAGGGCATGGAAGGATACGATGAAAGTATCGAGCCGTACAAGTATGATCCGGAACTCGCAAAGCAGTTGCTTGCCCAAGCAGGTTACCCCGACGGTAATGGTCTGCCTCAGATCACCTACCTCTACTACTCACGAGATGCTTCGGTTGCACTGATTGCCCAAGAGATCCAGCAAGACCTCGCAAACGTCGGAATCAACGTCAACCTGCTCGGAGTATCATTCGCGACATACATCGACAAGATCCTTGCCGGACCCGAGAACGTCCCCGAGATGGGATGGACTGAGTGGTACCCGGACTACATATCCCCAGACGACTACGTCGTGCCCTTTGCCAACCCAGATTTCCCACCGGTCGGTTGGAACCCCGCCTACTACAGCAACCCTCAGGTGACCGAGCTCTACCAGAAAGCCCCGTACATCACGGACGCCAAGGAACGCGTAGCGATGTACGGTGAAATCACAAGGATCATGTACGAAGATGCGCCCTACGCATGGCTTGGACAGTTCACAGGTTACTACGTCTTTAGGTCGAACGTCCACGGAGTATACAACAACGTCGTAATCGGATCCGGCGGAGGACTCGACTACAGCACGATATACTTGACCGCGGCTTGAACTCCTCCCGTTTTCTTTTCTTTTCTTTTTCTACTCTTTTCTGTATCTCCGTTCATTGTCCTTGCAGGCGGTGCCTTCACACAGGCACCTGGCCTCTGCAACGCGAGGCTCATCGGAAAAGAGACTAAACGAATTCCGATTCGCGCATACTATTCATTGATGATGATGAGAATCTCAGAGACGCCTTCAAAGGCGCGCACGTGACCTACATGAGAAATCACACGACGTTGAACTTTGGAGAGGTAGGGGCGCAGGCTGAGCAAGCGATTATCGAGAGGTACAGGGACTGGAGATGTAACCAGTCGCTGATGGATCTAGCAGCCACCAATAGCATCTTCATGCACTGTCTTCCTGTGGATCGCGGTCACGAAGTCACACACGATGTCATCGACGGACCTCATTCCGTCATCTACGACGAAGCCGAGAACAGGCTTCATGTCCAGAAAGCCGTGTTATCACTGGTTATGAGCTGAATTCGGTTCGACACCAGCTTGTAGCGCTTTCACCGGGTCTGACCTAGCATGTCTACTCAATTTGGACACAACGTGCTCGGAACGCCAAAGCTCTTGCCTCGATCATGCCCTATTGGGGAAATGGGGCTCGTGGAACAACTTGACTGCTCACCAGTTCTGCTGCTCATGCAAGTCTGGGTGCGACAATTATCGCGTGCTCAGGAAGGTTCAGCCTATCTACCGAGAAATGTGAGCCGCGTAGTCTTCTAACGCTGTCATTTTCGCGCAGGAAGTCGTCGAGTCCTTTCAATGGCGCGTATTTCTCGACCAGTCCAGCTGTCTTGTAGTGCATTGGAACAGCTATCCTGGGCTTGAGTGATTCTACTACGTTTCGCGCTTGCTGTGGCCCGATTGTGAAGAAGCCTCCTACAGGAATGAAGAGAACATCTACAGGCCCGATCTCATCGACTTCTGACGCGGATAATTCGTGTCCCAGATCACCTAGGTGGCAGAACGTGACATTATTGAGTTCCACAACATAGACCGAGTTGCGCCCTCTCTTGGTGCCCCGAACATCATCATGAAACGTGGCCAAACCTCTGATCCGTACGTTCCCGATCCTCTTTTCTCCCGTGAAGCTTTCCAATACTGTGCTATTCTCACCTTTGACAGCTGCGGCGTTGTTGTGGTCCTGATGGCTGTGTGTGCACAGTACTATGTCGGCCTTGACTTTGGGTTCAACAAGGCCCGTACCTTTGAACGGGTCGAATAGTAGGCTCGTATTGCTCTGTAGCGTGAAGCAGGCGTGTCCCAGCCAGACAACATCAACCAAGCAGATCGCCAGAAAGACGCGTGGTCCAGTCTCTCAACTGCAGGACGTTCTCTTTGACCGTTCCTCTATGGCTCGGATTCAGAGCCTCTCATGGCTTTAGAACAATGGCGGAACAAAGACGCTAACTATCTCTAAGGGCTCTTTGACTGAATGTATGCCGTGTCTTACCCGTCTCGGTGCGTACATGAATGATCCTGATCCGATCTCCCTCTCTCCAACGCCCTCGACAAAAAGGGTGGCTCTTCCTGAGGGATAGAACTCGACTTGAGCATGCTCCTCATGGCTGTGCAACCTGATCTCTTGTCCGACAGGCAGCACGCCATGCTTGACGCTCAACTCTTGCGTATCGAGTTTCGAGAGGAGGACTCTTGCCGGAAAAGGTCCCTTCACGTCTGTCGGACAGCTTTTGCTTTCTCTAATCAAACCTGAATTCATCAAAATCACACTCCGCGTCTACACAAGAATCCAATGCCAATTCGAATGTCTGTTTTAGTGTTTGGGCACCCAACGCTTTCTGCAGCCAAGAGCCCTCAATCATGCCAATGGTGATCTACAGCATACGTATCTCGGATAGCGGTCTAACCTGTTGGACTTCTGGGTTGACGAGGTGTGGCGGTCTCTCGCCTCGCAACAGCGCTAGCAGATTCGCAGCCGCGATCTCCGACATCTTTGAACGTGACTCTCGAGTTGCGCTCGCAATGTGCGGTGCCAAGACCACGTTTTGGAGTCTGAGCAGCGGGCTCTTGGGGCTGATAGGCTCCTTCTCGTAGACATCCAATCCGGCGGCGGCGATCCAGCTCTGTCTCAGAGCTTTGGCTAGCGCTTTTTCGTCCACGATTGGTCCTCTGGATGTATTGATCAAGACAGAAGTATCCTTCATCATTCTCAGTCTGTCTTCGTTGATCAAGTTGCGAGTTTCCGGGGTCAGGGGAGTGTGTAGAGACACGAAGTCCGCTGCTCTGAGCAACTCTTCAAGTTCGACGAACTGGACGCCCAGCGCACGTTCCCTCTCTGGAGAAGAACGCTCAGCGTCATGGTAGATCACTCTCATGTTGAAACCCTTGGCCCGTTCAGCGACCGCAGCTCCGATGCGTCCGAGCCCCAGGATTCCCAGCGTCTTGCCATGGATCGCTCCGCTGAGAAGAAGAGTAGGCGACCAGCCAATTCTCCACTTCCGGCCTCGCACATACCTCTCCGCCTCACCGATTCTGCGCGCAGCTGCCATCAGCAGTGTCCAAGCGAAATCCGCTGTTGCATCTGTGAGAACACCTGGTGTGTTCGTGACGTAAATCCCGTTTTCCGTGGCTTTCTTCACATCGATGTGATCAAACCCAGCACTCATAGTGCTAATCACCCTCAGTGCAGGCGCCGCTGTCAGGACCTCCTCGTCGAATCTGTCCGTGAGCAAGCAAACTACTGCATCAAACTTGGGAAGGTTTCGGATCAACTCTCTCTTTGACGGGGGCTCCTGGCGCTTTCTGACCACCACTTCGCATACTGAGGAGATCTTTTCAGTTGCAGGCGGCGGAATCTGACGCGTCACGTAGACTCTAGGTTTTCCCACAACGATACTTCCTGTTCGACTCGAATGCCAACAGAATTGATATGCGTTTCCACGGACCCTGGATTTGCATCAAGATAACGTCGTACGTTGTGTTTCTACGTAAATTGGAAGATCTGTGCACGGTTTGTTCTATTCCCTGACGTCTGTCAGTCTGTTTAGGTCTCTGAAGTAGGATCCGTATTCTTCTCTGCAGAACGCTATCCACACTGCCGCCTCAATCCTCGCACGCCTCGTTACCAAACGCTCTTATCACTGACACATCTGGGGGGATAGAACAGATCTGTGCACGGTTCCAAAGGTATAAATATCGAGTGGGAGGCGCTACCACACTCGGAACGTGTTGTATCTTGGTTACGGATCTTGTGATTAAGAACAGTAGGCTCGTGATTCCGGGAACAGGCATCGTGGAAGCTGGACTTGCTGTCGAAGAAGGCAAGATATCAGCCATCACGAAAGACACAAACCTGCCAGAAGCGAACCGAACGATTGACGCGAAAGGCAACTTCGTGCTGCCAGGCGCAATTGATCCTCACACTCATATCGGTGCCTTCAAAACATTCGGCGAAGAATACGTGAAGGAGACCCAAGGGGCAGCCAACGGAGGCATAACAACAGTCGGAGTCTACTTCCGAACGGACAAGTCATACGACGATGTATTCGCGGACAGCAAGAAATTCGCGAACAGTGTTGCAATGACGGATACTATCTTTCATTTCGGCTTGATCAACGACCTCCACCTTGACGAGATGCCAAAGTATCTCTCCAAATTCGGCGTGGCATCCTTCAAGCTCTACTTCGCCGGAGTGCCAGAAATCGGTATTCTGGCGAACAGCGATGGGTTTTCCTTTGAGGCACTGGGCAGGGTAGCAGCCCTCGGTCCTCCCGCAATCATCAATATCCACGCGGAAAACGGCGAGATCGTAGACTACATCAAGTCCCACATAAGTCACGAGAGGAAAGACCTTGCTGCTTGGAGTGATACAAGCCCGAACTTCACCGAGGGCGAGATCGTGACACGTGCTTCCACCTATGCAAGGGTCCAGAATGCACCAATCTACTTCGTGCACCTGAATACGAAGGAAGGAGTCGAAGCGGTCGTCAACGCCAAGGCCAAACATCCTAAGATATGGGTCGAGACCTGTCCGCACTATCTGACAATCTCAAAGAACGACGACACCGACTATAAGGTCGGCAAGTTGGGAAAGACGCTTCCCCCACTCCGAGAGAAGGAGAGTTTGCAGAAACTCTGGTGGGGACTAGCCTCAGGTGCGATCGACACAGTGGGAACAGACCACTTGGCGATGAGAAAGGAACAGCGACAGCTTGAGAAGGACATCTGGGAGTGCTTCGTTGCTTGGCAGGGGATGGAGACCATGCTGCCTGTACTTCTCTTCGAAGGAGTCAACAAGAACCGAATATCTCTTGAACGGGCGGCTGAAGTCTCAAGCACAAACTCCGCGAAAGCCTTCGGACTCTTTCCGAAGAAAGGCACCATAGCAGTAGGATCTGACGCGGATCTGGTAATCGTTGACATGAACAAGAAAGTGAAGGTTGGACCAGAGATCCTGCGGGGAACGGCTGACTTCACGCTCTATGATGGAAAGACGTTCACCGGATGGCCAATAATGACGATCCTGCGAGGCAACGTAACGATGGAGAACGGTGAGATAGTCGGGAAGGCTGGCATGGGCCAATACACTCCAAGGGGCCCTGCCCTTGAAGGCAACCTGTGAGCCGTGATGGGGATTCGTATGATCAAGGAAATCTTGAATCCAAAGGATGTTCCTAGACCTCTGAAGCCGACGTTCTCGCAGGGTGTAAAAGTCACCGATGCTAAGACACTCGTCTTTGCCTCAGGCCAGGTCGCCCTCGACAAGGACGGCAACCTCGTCGGGAAAGGAGACGCGTATGCCCAAGCAATGAAGCTTCTCGAAAACATGACGCGTGTGCTCAACGAGGCCGGAGCAACATTCGACAACGTAGTTCAAATCAAGGTCTACTTGAAAGACATGCGCGACTTTGAAGCGATTCACAGAGCGAGAGCACACTACTTCCTGAAGGAGCCGCCGAGCAGCACGCTTGTCCAGATCAGCCAGCTGGTTCATCCGGACATGCTCGTCGAAATGGATGCAGTGGCTGTTCTCTAGAGGGCGACTCAGCAAGACCTATCTGCCTTTGGCATGCGCAGTTCCTCAGAGGCATAGAAAATGGCCTCACCTGTCCTCAATGGCGAAGGTGTAACGAAGTTCTTCGGCGGCCTCAGGGCGGTATATGATGTTAACTTCGAGCTGAACGACAATGAGATACTCAGCCTGATTGGGCCCAATGGTGCTGGAAAGAGCACACTCTTCAACTTAATCACTGGATACTATCATCCTACTCAGGGAAGGATCAAGTTCCTATCCAAAGACATAACGAGATTGAAACCTCACCAGATCTGCAGGAGGGGAATAGCAAGAACCTTCCAACTAGTGAAGTCTTTTGAGAACCTCACGGCCGAGGAGAACATTGCTGTTGGACGCCTATTTGGCCGAGAACCTGTGCGGGGTCTCAGCAGGGCAAAGGAAGAGAGTAGAAAGCTGTTAGACTTTGTTGGGCTGCAAGGAGGTGCCACCGTGCCTGCGAAGAGCTTGACACTCGCGGATAGGAGGCGGCTTGACCTCGCGCGAGCTGTAGCTTGTGGTCCGAAGGTTCTGCTGCTTGACGAAGTCATGGCGGGGCTGAGTGCGACAGAGACGGCCGAAGCCGTGAGCTTGATACGCAAGATTCAGAAAGAACTTGGCATAAGCATCTTCCTAATCGAGCATGTCATGAGTGCTGTCATGGATTTATCGGATCGTATCATTGTGCTCAACTACGGACAAAAACTGGCTGAGGGCAGTCCAAAAGAGATCTCAGAGAACCCACATGTGATTGAGGCGTACTTGGGCGAATCCTCAATGGCGGGATCAAGATGATACTCGAAGTAAGCGACCTCTCAATGAGCTACGGTCCCGTACCGGTTCTCAGAGACATATCATTCGGCGTCGCCGAGAAGACCGTCACATGCATCGTTGGGTCCAAT
>JBAVVE010000258.1:0-7562 GCA_049697135.1 Bathyarchaeia archaeon
ATGCTTGCCACAAGATCAGCCACGCAATCGTTACGCAAGCGGCTGAAGAGAAGGCGGGAATCGTGCTTGGAAACCTGAAGGGCATCCGTGGACGAGCGCGAGGACGACGCATGAATCGTATCGTCAGCAACATGCCCTACTACCGCCTAACACAGCAGATCATGTACAAGGCAGCGTGGCTTGGCATACCTGTCAACACGATCTCGGAGCGAGATACATCACGGACTTGCCACCGCTGCGGCTCCACCGAGACGACACGTATCAAGCAGCCGATCTTTCACTGCCACGCTTGCGGACTAGTGTACAATGCGGACTTGAACGGCGCTAAGAACATCGTAGAGAGGTTCCTCGACCAAGATGTTGAGGAACGGGGCTGCTTGGCACAGCCCATAACTCTGCACGAGAGCGGAGGCCCCGCTTAGATGAGTAGCAGAGAATCCAACGATTTCAATCGTTGGAGTGTCAAATATGAAATCGATAGAGAGCGCAGCAGAGTCATCGTTCTGTTCATCGGCCACAGGAAAGATGTTTACGACGAGTTCTCTAGGCTGCTGTGAGATGGTGCGTCTCTCTCGAACGGTCGGCCGAGATGAACAGGCAGGATGAACAGCAGCCCGCGAGCCTAGAACCCACGAATTCGTTCGTCTCGAAGACATCCCTGTCGGATCTCATCAGCTCCATGAGCCACCCCCGTTCGTCCGGGATCAGTTTCAGTTTCCGGAGAACAACGCCTTCAATCATCTGATCATAACAGAGCGAGTGCAAGCTTCCGGCGGGCCGAACCGCGCAAGCATGAAGTTCGCCTGCTCTCGGAAGCGCGTTCTAGACCTTACGTAGATCGATTGCGACTATCCGAAGTTGGTCCGAATTTTGCAGAATGAACCGGTCACTTGTTATCAGCGGAAGCTCGTGGAGCTTGGCAGTGGCCACATGAAATGAGTCGAAATAGTGAAGTCTCCTAGATCCTCCGTAACGAGAGTACAGTCTCATGGCTTCAACGGCGGCTTCGACAGATGTGGGCAGGACCTCGTGAGGTATTTTCCGAAGATCGCTCAGAAGTTCCACTACTACCTCGATGGGCGTGTTGCTGCTCCTTAGCGCCGTGATTATGTCATCATAGATCTCGGAAGCGACCTGCAACTTCAGTAAACCACTGTCTGCTCTGTATACGAGCTTCTCGGAACAACCCGACAGCTGGTCCGCGACGAGATACGAGAAGAACACGTCAGCGTCTGCCAAGACTCTGGAAGGTAACTGCTCACCGCTTGCCTTCTCTGACAAGCTTCTCTGCCATCTCTTCCAGCTTCACCCAAGGTCCCTTGATGCGATTTCTGTACTTGCCCTTCAAAGCCTTCACGTCTTGAATCGGGGCAAGTTCGACCCGCCCGGCGACTAACCCCACCTCGAATCTGCGGGCTCCGAGCTTCCTCCTCAGAGAGGCTGGGAGGAGCAGCCGGCCTTTCTCATCAAGCTCCACGACGGTCAAGGTTACTCCCACTCTCCCACCTGTGGGCACGCCGGCCCATAAACATTGCCGTGCAAACCGGACACGTGTGTTATCCCATGACCATAACAGGGCGAGCGCAAGCTCCCGACTTCAATCGAGGAGAGAGTCAATTATATTTCAGCGCATGTCGCATCAGTAGCAGACACGGTCCAACGTGATACAATGAGCCTTTCCCATCACGCAACTCGGACGATGGAGGAGATCGTCTCCCAGCTCGTCGACTATGGTCTGAGCAAGAACGAAGCCAGAGTCATCACATTTCTTGCAAAGCGAGGGGCTGAAAGGGCAAGTCTGACCGCTCGCGCACTGAAACTGAATCGAACCGAGACGTATCGGACTCTGAGAAACCTGCAACGCAGGGGCCTCGTTGAGGCCAGCCTCGAGCAACCGGTCAGATTCCAAGCCGCACCATTCTCACGCTGTCTAGAGTTACTGATCGCGGAACGGAGGAACAAGATTGCAGCGCTCGAAGAGCGAAGCGCTCTACTGGAACGCGCATTTGGTGACCTCAGTGTCGAAACGGCAGCCCCGGCGTTCGAGAGATTCCAGGTCCTTGAGGGAAGAACTAAGGTGGGGCAGAAGCTGCTCTTCATGTGTGAGAGTTCGAAGCTTCAGATCGATTCAATCATGGGATACTCAGGCTTGGCTGGGGCAAGTGGACACACGTTTCTCGAGACATTAGCGGCACTGGCGAAGCGGGGTCGCAAGATACGAGTGATCACAGACATCAACGCTTCCACTGCCAGGCTTGTTGAACCATTCCAGAACCTGATCTCATTCAGGCATTTGGAGTTGGCCCGTAGCCCTGTGCCTAGAGTGTCAATCATCGACGACACGGAAGCGCTCTTCGCCATAGGTGGCGTCGAGGAAATCGCGAACCAGGGCCCTGAGCAAGCTACGTTGTGGATAAGCAGCCGCTCGTTTGTGCGGAACCTTCGCGCCTACTTCAATGAGATGTGGAGCAGCGCAACCCCAGTGACGGCTCGACTTGAGGCGATCAAGGCAGAAAAGCTGGAGTAGGAGCCGACGACCCTGAAAGGAAGAACCGAAGTACGACACTACGCTCCCAGTCGCCGCACGCAGCAACATCAGAGGATGATTTCAGCTTTCATTACCGAATAGTCGGTTCCTCGGTCTTTCGAGGCAAGGCTGAAACCGAACTTCTGGCCCAGATGAATTATCGACTTGTTTTCCACATCGAAGTACGCAAATATCCTTGACAGTCCCTTCCTCTTTGCCTCAGCCACAAGATCCGTGAACAGAGCCGATCCGAGTCCACGATTCTGCCATTCATCAGACACGACAACAGCTGCTTCCGCTATCTTTCCTGTCGAGTCTGTCACATATCGAGCTTCGCCAACCGCTTGCTCTTCATGATCCTTCACAGTCGCTACCAATGATGTGACATCTGCATCGTCCAATCGAAGCATCTCTTCCGCATCTTCTCGAGTGAGGTTCTTTTGAGACCTTAGGAATCGACGGAACATCGTGTCATCCGAGAGCGCACTGAACATGCGAAAAAGCATCTTGAAGTCCTCCGGTCCAGCCCTTCGAATCAGAACCTTTGACCCGTCCTTCAATGCTACTGTGTGCGGAAGTCTGTCGTTAGACCTGGCGCTCAATCGGAGACCCCCGACTCGTAGGGCGCGAGGGAATATCCTATGGTCGCAGGACTATTTTTCCGAAATGCTCTCTCTTCTCCATTCTCTCTTGGGCCTTGGCTGCGTCAGCCAGCGGATACACCTTGTCGACCACTGGCTTGAGTCGTCGTTGCTTCACAAGATCGATCACTTTCAAAAGTTCTCCTTTGCTTGCCATGTATGAGCCTAGGATCGAGAGCTGCTTGCTGTACAGGAACCGGATGTCTGTCAGTCCAGCGTAGCCAGTTGTGGCTCCGCATGTGACAAGTCTGCCGCCGACTGCCAATGCTTTGATGCTCTTCTCCCAAGTCGCGGAACCCACATGTTCGAAGACGATGTCTACGCCGCGTTTCCCGGTCAGTTTTCTCGCTTCCTCTGCGATATCTTGCTGATTGTGGTTGATGGCCTCGTCTGCCCCTAGCGCCTTTGCATGTTCCAGTTTCTCTTCGCTCCCAGCAGTCGCAATCACTCGGGCTCCCCAGAGTTTGGCTATCTGGATCGCTGCGCTCCCAACACCGCTACCCGCTCCAAGAACTAGCACAACTTCCCCGGGCGTGACTCCTGCTCGTGTAACGAGCATGTGCCAAGCTGTCATAAAGACCAGTGGAACGGCTGCGGCTTCCTCAGGTTTCAGCCATTCTGGTTTCGGAATGAGGTTCACTTCTGGAACGCTGACCAGTTCGGCATACCCGCCGTCCACGAGGTATCCGATGATCTTGTAGGAGCGGCACATGCTGTCGCGTCCGGATAGGCAATGCTCGCACATGCCACAACTCAAGCCCGGAGACACCATCACAGCATCGCCGGGGCGAGCCTTGGACACAAGCTTGCCCACGCTCTTGACTTCTCCACAGATATCGTTTCCAGAGATGTGAGGAAGCGGAATCTGAATCCCAGGCAAGCCCCTGCGTCCCCACAGGTCAAGATGATTGAGGGCGCAAGCCTGGACCCGGATCAGAACCTCATTCTCTTTGACGACTGGATCCGGCCTCTCCTCGTATCGGAGTTTGTCGATTCCTCCATGCTCATGAAAGACAACTGCCTTCACTGAATGTCGCCACTCGAGCCAGCTCATTGCTCCGGCCTCGCTAGCATTTACCTGTTGTTGCAGAGCTGAAGGTGCGGCTGGTTCGAAAACTCGCTCGACCCTGCCCCTTGGAATGAAGCGCTCTGTGTCTAATCTTATATCAGCCTCGCGAAACCTCATAGGTCTGCATAGATCAGAAGTCGTGCACCTTCAGTTGCTCAGCTGGATGACAGATATTGAAAGCAAGCGGAAGCAGAAGCGCCAAGAAACCCAAGCGGAAATCCAACCTTAGCACACTCGCTGCGCTCTTGGTAGTTGTGATCATCTTCGCGTTCGTAGCATACTCCTTGATCGCGCCACAACAGACCGGGTCTCAGACACCTGGAATGAAGGCTGCCATCGTGGATCAACTCAGTATGCTCTATCCGAACCGAGAGTTCACGAAGCCGGCTGAAGATATCATGCGTCAGGCCGGCCTCAATGTGGACATCTACGGACCTGAGAACGTGACTGTGGGCCTGTACGCTTGGTTGCCTGATGCGGGGTACAGGTTGATACTTTTCAGGGTTCATGGAGGCGTGAACCAGAAGATGGAAGGTAACCCTGTTGGGCTGTACACCTCAGAGCCTTACAATGAGCTCAGTCATCCACAGGAACAGCTGGCCGACTTGGTGGGCATGGGCCGGGCATACGACCGAAATGACACAGTCGTCTTCGCGGTTACACCCAAGTTCATCAAGGAACGGAGCATCACAGACTACCCTGGCACTGTGGTCGTCTTGATGGGTTGCTATGGGCTCTTCAGCACAGACCTACCCCAGGCCTTCATCGAGCGAGGCGCATCAGTGGTCATAGGGTGGAAAGGACTGGTTAGCCTTGAGCACACAGACAAGGCGACACTCGTGCTACTGGAGGCGATACTCTTGGATAAGCTGAGTATTCGAGATTCTGTCGATAGGACGATCGATCGGGTCAGCTCCGACCCTGAGAGCAAGAGCCTCCTCGCCTTCTACCCCGAAGAGAAAGGTAGTCTGACATTCTCAGAGTTGCAGCCGAGTGGGCTCTTCATAGCATCATCGATGACCCCGGCTTTCGTGCGTAGGGATACAGTCTCGGAACCGACGAGGCATCGCGCTTACTGAAACCGAACTGAGCATTTGACACAGCCCACGTCACCGCATCCTTAACTTTCATACAGTTCCCAGTTCCGCCACTGTCTCCGCTACCCAACGCATGTAAAGAGGCAATCATTTACTCTACCTCCGCTAACTCGCCAGCTGAGGAAGGATTGGTCGGAATTGTCGGTTGAAGAAGGAAGAGAACCTCCGGATTTCTCGCTGCCGGACCAAGACAGGAAACAACGCGCTTTGAAGGATTTCCTGGGAAAGAAGATCGTTTTGGCGTTCTTTCCAGGCGCATTTACGAGTGTCTGCACGAAAGAGATGTGCACCTTTAGGGATTCCATTCAGGCACTCAACAGTTTGAACGCACAAGTCGTTGGCATAAGCGTCAACGACCCGTTCACAAACAAGGCTTTTGCTGAAGCAAACAAGCTGCAATTTCCAATCCTGAGCGATTACACAAGAGAGACTGTGAGGAAATACAATGTCTTCCATGACAACTTTGCAGGATTGGCAGGCTATACTGCTGCAAAGCGATCTGTATTCGTACTAGACGACGATGGCATTGTACGCTACAGATGGGTCTCCGACGATCCAGGAAAGCAGCCTGACTACGACGCGATAAAGAAAGTTCTGGCCGAGATCTGACAGGCCCTGCTCGTGCCTGCTCAAGGTCTCCTCGATTCACCATTACGGATGCTCGATGAGGTATTGCCTGTGCGTGGAGAAGCGAGATGGGCTCAATGCTATAAGATACCTCTTCGTGATCTGTGGGTGGTGAGATGACTGATGGGCAAGTTCAAGATGGTCAAGAAACCCAGGAAGAAAGAAGAGAAGAAGCCTCCGCCTCAGAAGAGCGCCTAGAGTTCCTCGTGCTTGAGACGGTGCTTTCACGCGTCTAGTACTTCTCCATCTCCTCCAGTTTGGCGGGAAGATACTTGTCTACGATGTAGGCTAGGCCGTAACGGCTGAACGCTTCCTGCTCCGCCTTCTTCTTGATCTTCAGAAACGTCTCGATCTCTCTCTTCCACAGCTTGCCTTCGTAGCGTGGGTCCTTTCCGAACTCGTAGAGTCTCTTTATGTCGAGATCAGTGAGCTTGTCGCTCGGAAGGTCATACTCGACGATATCTGAATTGTGAAGGACGATGCCGCCAAGGCCCCCCACGAATGTGTGGCAGCCTGAGACCTCCAGGTCGTACACGTTTGCCGGCGAGGATCTGGCCAATGCTTTCTTCGCCACCAGCGGAAGAAGGACAACCCTATTCCTGACGAGTGAGGCGATCGTTCGGAGACGACGATCGGAGTGGCTTTCCATCAAGCTCAGGAGTCTGTTCAACCGCGCATAGCCGATCCGCGTTCTACCGGCGGTCGTGAAGAAGGCCTGATCGATTTCTGCTCTGCGACCGTACGGGACCGATTGGCGAATCTCATCTCTCAGCTCATAGAGAAGATTTCCGGGGAGCGAGAATAGCTTGGACTTGACTCTTACATCCTTGCCGCACAGCTCTCTGACGAGGCCTTGAATTCGTTTGGTATTGGCGATTGAGATGATGTAATACGGTCCCTGCTTGTACGTGTAGGCTACGCAGTCCAGTTGTCGCAGCAAGACGACTAAGTCAGCGGCTAGAAGCCTACTCGCAGTCTTTGCCCCAAGACGAGTGTTCTCATTGTAGTTGATGATTCTGTCTCCTCTGAGATATCCCCGTAAGAACTCGATCTTGTACGTGCTCGGGAAGTTGAATACGACGTACGGAACTCGTTTCTCCCGGACTGATTCTCCTGAAGCAAGGATCTCTGAGAGGAGCTTTGCGAGCAACGATCCCCCGTACCTGATCCGAATAGAGTGATCGCGCCGCTTGGTCTTGGCCTTGATTCCGAATGTGTTCCTGATACAGTCAGCCGCGTCTCTAGCATATCCCTCTTCTAGGTGAGAGAATGTGAGTTCGCAGCAACTTCCACGCTTTCCTTTGGAGAATCCACCTTCGGCGACATGATAGCCCAAGAGCCGGGCAAGCCTTCTTGTCACCCCAATGTTCACGGGTATGGTGTGTCCCGAGTATCTCAGCCGCAAGCGTCCGCTTGTCGGTGCCTTGTCTTCCTTCGCGAAGTATGACAGTTTTGCCTTTCCATGTCGCCGGATCGTCGGATATCTGGCTCGGAGTTCGGTTTTCGCGCACTCTGATCGGATATTCTTGATGAGGGCATCCGCCTGCTTCCCCACCACGAAGATGTGGTCGCTGAACGTCCGGCCTTCTTTCAGTATCAGC
>JBAVVE010000259.1:0-3127 GCA_049697135.1 Bathyarchaeia archaeon
GATGTGGGTAGCTAGAACAAGGGGCTGTCGGGGCGGAAAGCGTTAAGAATCAAGCGACCTCGTCTAATATTGGACGGTTTTGCTGTGAGAACGGGTAGCGCACTCGTGGCACTTGCGGTTCTGCTTGCGGTTCTTGGTGCCGGGGTATCATATTCGGGATACAACGCGAGCCTGCAGACTACAACCTCAACGAGCACTCAGCTTGTTACTGCAACTTCCACACGAACCCTTGCCAGTACGAGTAGAGAGTTGGTTCTCATGACGACTAGCGGTACGAGCTGGATTCTGCAAGACGAACTCATCGACATTCCGGCGGGCACGACTCAGGTGTACTGTGGATACACAGCCTCTCGCCATGCGTACCTTGAGGCTGGACAGGTGCATGTCTCATACCACACTGAGAGCACATATCACCCTGTTGATTTCTGGATGATGACCGAGGACCAGTGGACAAGATGGTCCAACCTCCGCTACTGCTCACAGCTCCTCGCTTTCCAGGGCATCGCCACCAAGATCAGCCGAAGTGGATACGAATTCACGACAGAAATTGGTTCTGCAGGAGCATACTACTTTGCATTCATGAATGAGAACAGGTATCCTATCACCGTCACGTTGAATGTTGACGCGGGACTGCAGACGAGCGAGGTTACGCTTACGAAAGCGACGACTGTCTATTCGACGCAGGTAAGCCCCTACGTTACTGAGAAAGTCACCGTCAGTACACGTCCTGTAGGGTTTGGTTTGCTGTTCTACGCCGGCATCGGTCTGATTGCCGTTGCGGTAATTGCTCTGGCCATCAGTAGAATGAAGAATGCTGCGCCAAGAACGGCTCCACCATCCACTTTAGCTTCTGTTGTTCACGCAGGCCCTGTCGTCTCGCCTCCTCCGGCACCGACCACCGGAAAGTTCTGCACTAACTGCGGTGCTCCGCTGCCGGCACGTGCAACCTTCTGCAACAAGTGTGGCACGAAGCAATAGTGGGGACATTTCCTCCAAGAGCTAGACCGCCTTCGGATTGCGATTAGACAAGGCGGCATCTCAAAGGACATACGCCTTAGAAAGGGCCCTTGGAGCACATAGTTCGGGACTGATGTACCGTACACTGCTCTTTCTTTCTGCAACATGGCGATCTCGCGGAGTTCATCAAGAAAGGTTCACGGTGAATGCCACTGCAAAGAAGTTTGGCCCTGCTCCTGAGGTCATGGCAGATACGTCTCCGCCCGTCGCTTCCAGAATGCGTTCCGACCATCCTCATTAGAACGGAAGGCAGCTAACCCATGAGTAGGACTTGCGGATGTTTTGCGGACATTCGGCGTAGTTTCTGTCCGCATGGATTTCGTTGGTTCAAAACGTGAAATGTCACCTAGCCGGGCCCGCCAACTTCTATGAGTGGTAGTACCTTCCTTTTTTTTGTCACTCGTACTGCATATGACAGCTGATGATTCATCGACCGCTCTTCCGATTTGCGTGTTTTTGGCAATTGCCTTATATAGGGGATTGCCAGGCGATTGATTGGAACCAAGACCGGCCAGTTCTTGAAATCTGCAAATGCTCGACCCCCTTTCATGAGTTCGATCGTCACTCGGAAGTCGACTGTACGAAACTCCCCTCCGGCACCAACCGCAGTGTGTGTGCTTGCTGGGTCGGGCTGCAAGCCCAAGATCTCCGCGAGATCGGTCGGCAAAAATGAGCATGTGGCCCCCGAATCGACCAAAGCCAGAGTCATGAAACTTGTTACTTCGGTCGAGAGTCTAGCCTGGAGCAAAGGAAGGCGCATGGAATCTGAGATAGATGGGTGGCGATATCGTAGGTAACGGTTCACTATCGCTCCACGAGTCGAAAAAGAGGACGAGAGAAACTACAGCAGCATTACGGTTTCGGCAGGGAGCTTCATGATGAATGGTACTTTCTTCGGGTGCTTGCTCTTGGCCTGCTCGAACACGGTCTTGCCGTTATCGCCTGAAGCCACGATCTCTTTGTCGACAAGTGCAATCCACTTGCCGACGTAGTCTTGGAGATTCGCGATCGTCATCAGGTAGTCCAAATAGTCCATTTTCAATTCCTTTCTATCAGCAGATCGCTCTAACATGGGCCGTCCGCCTTTGGCTTTTGTCCATAGCACGTCAACATTCATAGCCCACGGCAACTTCTTTCTACTCGTTTTAGACGTGGACCAGGCACGTGGCGTGAAAGGATTACTCGAAAAACGTTTCATGTACCGAGAGTCTACAGACTCGTCCGTGGGCCGACAACTTAACAGCACCCTACTTAGCAAAACACTCTTCAGGATCGTACAGTGAGGAGCTGGCAGATCGGTGGAGCTTTCCCCAAGCTTTCCAGCGTTTCTGGCAACTGTGGTCGTTGTCACCGCTTCTGGCGCTCTTGCTCCAGGACCTCTCTTTGCAGCGAACCTCTTGCAGGGGGCCAAAGGCGGCTTGAAATCCGGTTTCATGATGTCTGTGGGGCACACTCTCGTTGAACTCCCACTTGTCATCTTGATCGCGCTGGGGATCTCGAGTGTGATGAGCTTCCCGGGGTTCTCTCTCGTTGTCGGCCTGGTTGGAGGATGCGCTCTGATCGGCTTCGGGCTCGTCCAAATCGTGGGCGCTGCTCGGCATCGGATCAAGCTTGATGAAGTTCAGGAAGCCGGGATCCAGAAGAAGGCATTCGTTCTAGGGGTTGGATTGACGGCGCTGAATCCGTATTTCATTCTGTGGTGGTTGACTGTGGGGCTTGGGCTTGTGGTTCAGGCGGTGGAGCTCGGCGCGCTCCTCGGAGTCCTCATCATGTACGTCTCACACGTCTGGATGGACTATGCTTGGCTGACGGGCACCGCGTACCTCTCAGCCAGAGGAACGATGCTCATCGGCGGACGTGGATACAGACTACTGCTCCTGGGCTTGGCTGCTTTCCTGATCTATTTTGGGGTCGGCTTCATTGCACGAAGCCTATTCCAGTTCAACATACTTCCATAATGAACCATGCCGTTCTCATTTTTCCAGAATGGGCATCCAATGAACCAAACACGCGTGTTCACGGGAACACAGCTCGACTTATCCAATCCCGACTTCGTCAGCAGATATCGCAACATTTCGGACGTGCCCCGATGAGGAATACGTCCATGAAC
>JBAVVE010000260.1:0-10860 GCA_049697135.1 Bathyarchaeia archaeon
CTGAACGTCCGGCCTTCTTTCAGTATCAGCTTCGCTAGGTTGATGGAAGTTACCGACTCGTTATTCGGGACGTGGAAACAGCTTGCAAGAAGATCGCCTTTCTTCAGCTCAGAAACGAGTTTTGAGCGCAATTTGTATGAATGAGGGTCGAAGACTTCGACGCTGTGGCTAGCCGTTGCTTTAACTCGGTACCCTCCGGCAGTCAGCAACTCGAAAACTGTTCCGGGATACTTGTGGCGCACTGCGCCGGAGACCTGTTGCATCCCGACTCCGCCATCACTGCTGCAGCACAGGGCTTCAAGCCCTGAACCGCCGTCCAACTTGACAGCGCCATCTTTGTTCAGTCCCAGAATCGGGCCGACAATCCTTGAGATGGGCTCATTTCGGATCAATCCGTCTCTTGACACAATGACTGGTTCGTCTCCCGTTATCGAAGCCCAAACTCCCGCCCACTTCGCATCAGGCGTATTGAGATCTCGTAGATGTGCCGCGTTTGCTGATCCTGAGATTATGACCATGGCGATGTGCATTCCCCATGGGTCAGCGTCGCAGAAGATGTAGACGGGCAGATCCAACTCTTGGTTTAGGCGGCGAATGAGTGATCGTGTCGCTCTGGGCGCCTGACCTGCCGTATGTACGAGGATGGCCTTGTGTTTGTCGTGAACTTTCTCTTCTACGAATCGTGTGAAGAGACCGCCTTTCTCAATGACTATTACCTTGTCAGCTTTGCATTCGGCGAACTCAGCGTTTGTGAGCGCCGGTCCTATCATCATTCCATCAGGGTGCGAGGAAAGGCTCAGTCTCTTTCCTTCGTAGCCAGGCACTGTGTATTCTATCACTAGGTTTCCGAAGATTGACGATCTTTCTTCAGGGAAGACGTTGAAGTCCTCTCGAGAATGCCCAATCACAGTCTCAAGGTCTGTGATGATGTTGTCGCTTTCAGTCTGATCTGTGAAGCTCATCTCGTAGGCTTGAGCCGAATAGAATACGTCTCTGAGCGTTGACGTCCTGTCTTGTCCTCTGAGCTCGTCTACGAAGGAGGCCGTCCAGACCAGCTGAGTCAACGGTCTAATGTGTTTGATGTTTCTTGAGCTGCGTTTGACGGATTTGCTGCCGAGGATGTACTGTCTCAGTTTCTGGTCATACTGTATGTTGTGGATAGACCGATTGGGCATTTGTATCCAAGGAAATTGCCTGTGTGTCATCTGGTTGTAGAGTTGTTCTCCAAGCCCAGTCAGGGCGGTCAGGACTTTGGCTTTCTTCTCCTTGACAAGCCCGATCCTCTTCGCGCGTTTCTCAGCTGCTGCTTTCTTCTTCGTCGCTTTCTTCATGCTTCAACACACTTTTGAGTAACGGTTTAACGTCAGGTTCTTTCTGCTTTCCAGCAAGCTTGGTCGAGAACAAAGCTATCTTGGGTAGAAACTTCTCAAAAACATCCAGTCGCTTCTTCTGCCGTTCGATAGTGTGCTTCCGCGAGAGGAAGACGGATAGGCGTCTCGCGACCTCTCGAACAGCGTTCAGCATCTCCCTTTCCACATCGGGGCGGTCAGCAATGAATTCCTTGCCCACGGTCTTGTAAGGAACCTTTGTGGAACAAAGATGAACAAACACCGCAATGGGCATGTCGGGTAGGACCTTGTAATGTCGCCAGTCAACCAGCGAGTTGACTACCTTGTAGGAGACATCACTCGCCTCATCAAACAATAGTGGGATCTTGTTTGCGAATCTGTAGAGCACTATTCCTCCAGTGTTCGGGATCTGGCCGCCGTATGCTGCTCCAACCTCGACGATGAATGGAAAGCCCGAGTAAGCAGACGGCTTCCGCTGATACACCTCCACGTACTCTGGCGAAAGTTCCTTCTCGATTCCAGCCTTGAGCAGTTCTTCCCCGAGTGGTGAAAGACAGCTTGAGTCTGGCGGGAGGAAGTCCTCAAAGTTCTTCATCGAGTTGGCGAGGCTGACGATTTCCTCGTTGGTCAGCTTCTTTGGATTCTTCTTTCCTGGTATGCCGGCCTTTTCAAGGAATCTCCGAGCAATCGTGTCTCCAACTCGTTGGAAATGCATCTTCATGAACGCCTGAAGAGATCGGGCCTGCGTCACATCGATGACACGTTTCATCGTCTCGACATCGACTCCGTGTGGATGAAGGATCGTCTCTTTCGGAGGTTCAGGCATCTGAGCGGTGGCACGCTCGAAGCGGTAGAGCCTTCCTCTCGGATCGACGAACGTGAGGTTCGCGTATGGTGCGACAATTGCCGTTTCCTTTAGATAGTCAAGGATCTTCGGCATTGCCCTTGTGTAGTCCGCTTCGGTTGAGAATTCCACTATAGTGCCATGCCAACGGTCAGGATTCGGATGTGTGACCTCTTTGATCTTCTCAGGTTGGTTGCGCTGAATGTCTATCCGAAGTCTCACGTCGTGAATCTTCGTCGCTCCGGTGCTTGAGATTATGGTAGCTTCTGAATGCGTAGTGATTTGTCCATACAGGATGGCCATTTTGCCACCAAGGCCAAACTGTCCGCGTGTCTGTCTGAGTTTGTATTTTGATCCGAAGAGGACTTGGCCGAATGCTGAAGGGATGAGTTTTGAAGGGACACCCAACCCGTTGTCAGCAACCCTGACTCGATATACTCCTGGTCCGTCGGCGGGACCTGACTCATGCGAGATCCTCATGTATATGTCCGGAGGAATGCCGTGGACCTCGCACGCGTCGAGAGAATTCTCCACCAGTTCCCTTACGGTTGAATAGATCGCTCGAGTCGGATTCGTGAATCCTGCTATGTCCCTGTTCCGGTAGAAGAAGTCAGCAGGTGAGATCTCCTGGAAAACCTCGGCTGCTTTCATCGCGAGATTCCACGCGCGAGGACTTCGTCTTTCTTAGTGCTCGCTGTTAGGCTCGGAGGCCTCATCGTGGCGGCTTCTCCCAGAGTTCCAACGTCTTTCTCTTCTTGCTCTCGCTCTTTGTTCTTCTAAGGAATTTGTACACGGATGAGTGCTGTTTTCCTTTGAGTAGCATCATGATTGCTTGCCTTGCAGCGGAAACCTCCTCGAATTCCCCAATCATCGATATGGTGGAGCCAAAAACGGAGACTTTCGCGTCCGTCATCTCCTCCAGAAGGCGTCTCATCTTCCCCTCGCTGCCTATGACTCTGCCCTTCATTCGGTTGATGTCGCTTTCATTCTTCCCGAAGAGTTCGCGAAGGTCTATCACGTCGAGTACTGTGTTATCATCTAGCAGCGTCATGGCTCGGTCGGGGGCGAATCCCCTTCCAATAGCCGTGACCAAGTCTCTCGCGCGGAGTATTGTTGAAGGGTCATCGTTGTCTTCAGAGGGAACGACTTCGATCGTTCCTGAATCGCTGCTGATTGTCAGTTTAACCTTGAATGCTTGTTCAATCTCGGTCTTTGTGGCGCCTTCTCGACCCAGCACCACACCTATCCTCTCATGAGGAATCATTGTGCTAATCTTTGTCGACACTCTTCCTTACCACCAGATCGTAAACATCATCATCGCTTTCGGTCTCGACGCCGATTTGGCCGAAGTACCTATTCAAGTTCAGGATGTCTCTCATAAGTAATCGGTCCGCCAACGGATGCTCAGTCGCGACAGCCTGAGACAGATCAAAGATCACAGGGTGACCACGCCACATCATGATGTTATACTCGCTCAAATCCCCATGAACCAGCGAGGCTTTCTGATAGAGGAGTCGAACAAATGAGAGGAGATCTCTGTAGGTCCTCTTGGGGCTCCTCATCACAGTCTCCCTAAGCAGCGGCGCTGGCTCACCATTCTTTCCCACGAAGCCCATGAGGAGCACGTTCTTATCGACCGCAATCGGGTTCGGAACCCGAACTCCTGCTTCACGAGCCTGTTTGAGATTCCTGAATTCCTTCTGAGCCCAAACGTATACGAGAGACCGTGTGTCGGTGCGGGTTCTCGCAAATCTCGGATCTCCCTCTATGTACACCAGCCTGCCTTTCTTGAACTCGGCTGACAATGTCAGGTAGATCTTGACAGCGATCTCTTTCTTCTTTGGACCGAGTCCCCAGTAGATTCTTGCTTCTTTTCCTGACCTGACAACGCCAGAGATCTTGACCAATTTGCCAGTGTCGAGCATGTGATAGATTACCATGAGGGTGGACTTGTCGAAGACCTGCTCGAGAGCTTCCAGTTCCTCGCTTCTCTTCTCCCTCATCAAGCGAGTGGTTTCGTATCGAACCTGCCTTAGTCTCAGCCGTTCCTCAGTCTTTGAACTCCACGCCACAAACAGGCACCCTTTGGGTTAGCTCACATTGCAAGCTGACCCTTTGAACGAAGTATCTGCGCTTGGGCTTCAGTGTACCTCCAGAGGATGTCGCCGCGGGTTTCAAATTGGAAGTCCCACGGTGCGACAAGCACAAGATCTCCAACCTTGATCCAGACGCGCCTCTTCATCTTCCCTCTGATTCGGCAGACTCTTTCGTGTCCGTCCGCGCACTTCACCATGAGTCTGTCGTACCCGAGCATCTGCAATACAATGCCATACATCTGGCCCTCTCCGGGCGTTACCATCTCGCGAAGCTGGCCTTCGCTGAGGACCTTCTTCTTGCCCAATCGCTCACTCTCAATACTCGCACGTTTTAGTCTACAAGTGACATTAAAAGGGTAGGGCTCACGGGTCTCCTATTCAAGGGGTCATAGACAGTTTCCCGGCCGTTTTAGTGAGTGTATGCGCAAGGTCATCATGTCGTTCCCAGTTCTACAGTCTCACTATCTGGACATGCGGGACCTCGCCGAAGTAGATGACGGCTTGAGGATCGACAAACCCTTTCTGGATGGCCGCTTTGACTGTGGCTTCGCCAACAAGGTTCGCAGTGTCTGCCTTCGCCAAGGCCCCCATAGCTTCCTCGACAGCGCACAATGGACCGCCATAGAACCCCGCGTTGACTTCGAGTTTCATCTTCCCCTCTCTGAAGGTCTCGCCTAGTAGTCCGGAGTCGCAAATCGCTACTAGGACATCTCTCTTGTCTTGGACGACTCTGAGATGCACTTCCACTGCTACGCACTTCTCACGCCATCGATAAGGAGGATCTTGCGCCGCAGGCCTCGCAGACAAGGAATGTGTATCGTTCATGCTTGTCCATCTTGGTGTCAGGCCTCTTACAGACAGGACAGATCACAAACCTCTGCGTGTATATGTTCAAAAGTCTATTTATTGACTGGACCTTGAAAACACCTTGAAAGATCGCTCGGGCTCCATCCATCGTCGCAGCGGTTGCAAGGTCCTTTGAGAGGAACTTTAGAATATGGTGTGGGTTCCGGTTCATGCGGTCAGCGATCTCCTTGAAGTTCTGGATGATCGTTCTGTTTCCAATCCTCACACCCTGAACACTAGGCAGTTCGAACCTTTCTCCCGACGAAGTTCTCTTAGGGATCTTCTCGATCGCGCTGTCCAGAAGCTTCGTGTATTCGTCGCTCATCGCTTTGTTCCTCCCAATCACATGAACTGAGCTCTATTTGTCCATTCCCATTTGACGCCTCACCGATAACGTTAATCTATCTGAAGAGTCGCGTATCCGATATTCACGCTTTGGAGGGGCAATTTCGAGGCACCTGCGCGGTCACACTGCACTTGTGATTCTGCAGGGCTTCTCACCTGGTCAAGCACGTGCTTTGGGGGAACATGAGATGGGCAAGTGGATAGTCTGTTCAGCATGGCCGTATGTCAACACGCTTCCCCACCTGGGCACTTTCATCCATCTTCTTTCTGCGGACGTCTTCTCTAGATACTTGACGCTCAAAGGTGAAGACGTGATCTCAGTCACTGGATCCGACGAGCATGGAACTCCCATCGAGGTTGAAGCAATCAAGAAGGGCGTACCACCAAAACAGCTTACCGACCAATATCATGCCGCAATATGCGACCTGCTCGACAAGTACCAGATTCGCCTCACAAACTACACGAGGACCGAGAATCCAGTTCACAGGCGATTTGTCCAGGAGTTCTATCGTAAGGTATACGATAACGGCTTCATCTTCAGCGAGACAGTCAACCTTCCATTCTGTCCGAAATGTGCGCGTTTCCTTCCAGACCGATTTGTCGAGGGCATATGCCCGCACTGCGGCCGAGATAATGCCAGGGGAGACCAGTGCGACAGCTGCGGTAGAGTCCTGGATCCTCTAGAACTGAAATCACCCCGCTGTGCATTCTGTGGTACAACCCCCACCGTGAAACCCTCAAAGCATTGGTTCTTTGATCTTCCCAAGTTTGCCGACCCATTGAACAAGTACATCGACTCGAACACCCAGCTTCCAGAGAATGCTCGCAACTTCTCAAAGCGATGGCTAATGGAAGGGCTGCACCCCAGAGCACTCACGCGTGACAACAGATGGGGAATACCTGCACCATTCCCTGGAGCGGAGGACAAGACCATCTACGTCTGGCTAGAAGCAGTCCTCGGATACGTCTCCGCAGCTGTCGAGTGGGCAGAAAAGAACGGACGACCCGAAGACTGGAAGCGCTTCTGGTTTGAGAAGGAAACGAAGAATGTGCACTTCATCGGCAAGGACAACATCCCGTTTCACACGATAATCTTCCCAGCGCTACTGATGGCGACGAAGGACCCGTATGTTCTGCCTTGGCAGGTATCCTCGACCGAGTTCATAATGTTCGACAACAAGAAGTTCTCGAAGAGTCACCGGATCGGTGTCTGGATGGATGAAGCGCTTCGGGTTGCACCTTCAGACTACTGGAGATACATGTTGATCGCACTTAGACCTGAGACCAAAGACGCCAACTTCACTTGGAAGGAGTTTCAGGCACGCGTGAATGCAGACCTCAACGACGCACTCGGCAACTTCATCCACAGAACTCTGACTTTCATAAAGAACAACTTCTCCGGCTCGCTTCCTAGCCCCGGCGCGTTCGACGAACGTGACAACGCAATCCTATCCGGAATCAAAGAAGCACCTAGGAAAGCCGGAGTGAACTTTGACGAATGCAAACTGAGAGAGGCCCTTCAGGTAGTTATCGATCTTGCCAGAGATGGAAACCTCTACCTGAGCGAAAGCGAACCATGGCACACGATAAAGCGAGATTCTGTTCGCGCCCGTACGACGATGTTCATATGTGCACAGCTTGTCAGGTCCCTCGCAATACTACTTGCACCATTCATACCTACAACAGCGGACTCAATCTGGTCGCAGCTCGGTTTGCAGGGGAGCGTAACCGGTGCCCGTTGGGAGGACGCTGGGGAGATACGCCTTCAAGAAGGTCACGCCATTGGTGCTCCTACTCCGCTGTTCAAGAAGATCACTGACGAACAGATCAAAGACTACACGCGCGACACAAACTAGGACAGGACCTCACGGATGAAGCTGAAGATTGATCTCCATGTGCACACGACAGGCTCAAAGGATGCGTTCACAGAGCCAGAACAACTGCCAATCATTCTCAAGCAAAGAGGCCTTGAGGGCGTGGCAATCACAAACCACGACACATTCACAACAGTCTCCATCCCCGGAATCATCATCTTGCCCGGAATCGAGGTTTCAACACGCCAAGGACACATCATCGGACTCGGAGTGTCCGGCCCTGTCCCGAAAGGAAGGCCAGCCGATGAGACTATCTCAATGATTCACCGTGACGGAGGGATTGCAGTAGTCCCCCACCCGTTCGATCCGATATCCCCTTGTGTCAACCCGTACAAGCTGAAATCCAGACCCGAGGCAATAGAAGTGATCAACTCCGACGCGCTTCTCTTCAGCCTTAACAGCGCTATCGCGAGGCGCGTCGCCAAGCGGCTCAAGTTGCCGATGGTTGCGGGGAGTGACTCGCACATACCTGAAACTGTCGGCGATGCTTACACGTTGATCGATAGTGATTCCATAGAAGTCGAGGACATACTGGATGCGATAAGAAGAGGATCCGTGCAACCAGTGGGCGGGCCAACGCCACTGGCAGAGAAGTTCCTCAAGTTGGCAAGGACGCTCAGGAGTCTCTAGGGCTATTCGAGCTGGTCCAAGTCCAAGTCCAGATCTATCTGTCTCTCTTCTTCTCCGTTAGGTTCCATCTCATACATGTCCAATGGCAGTCTCCTGTATCCTCCAGGAATGTAGGGGTACACTCCTCCAGTAAGCAGGATTGAGACCTGACAACCCTCAAGCCGTGACTCTTCCACGTGAGCACCTACCACAACCGGCATATTCCATCCGGCGCGTTCTGCGACAAGATCAGCTGCTATCTGTGCCTCCTCAATCGTGAGGTCGGAGCCGCCTCGCACATTGACCAGAGCTCCACGATTCCGCGCAATACTATCATAAAGTAGTGGGCCTCTGAGAGCGCCTATGGTCGCCTCCTCTACTCTCAGTGCAGATGATGAGTGGGCGACTCCAAAGTGGGCAATGCCTCCATGAATCGTCAGCTCCCGGAATGCTGCAAGGTCAATATTGATGACGCTCGGGCACGCGAGAGTCTCTGCCAGTCCAGAAACCATGTCGATCACAAGGTTGTCTGAAGAATCATCATACAAGCCCGGTGGGAATGATGCAAGTTGCATCGATCTAACGGGATCCACAATCGCTAGAGTATGGCAAGCCTGTCGCATTCCGGCAAGTTCGCGACGCGCGAATCCACCACCTATTTGGGATGGTGGCGGCATGATCGCCATTCCAACCGTCACAGCACCAGCTTGCCTCGCAACTTCAGCCACGATGGGCGCTGTGCTCGGACCGGTCTTTTCTCCCATCTTAGCAATGATGAAGACGACATCAGCCCCAGCCAGGAGCGGCGTGAGAAGGCCAGCACACTCACCGATGACTTGCTCCTTGGTTTCGTCACTGTCGACCGATGCCGTATTGTGTTCGATGAGCACCTTCTCGTGTGAGTAGATGTGCTCAAGACGTTCTTTGTCGGTGTTGACGGCTATGCATTGAGCGCCGGAGCCACCGTCTTCGAAGATGTGGCTGACCATTGAATTGCCTTCGTTGCCGAGGCCTACAATTGAGACACGAGCGAATCTTGCAGTAATTTCACGCAAACGCTCCAGGGTGGGGTTCACGATCATGCGAACTGAGCTCCAAGGTACTCGGTGTCAGTGCGACCCAGAGTTCGTGGAAGTGATGGGGGCAGCTATATAGTGTTGCGTATTACCATTGAAATACGCCTGAATTACGCATCCGAGCATCCGGAGCTCAATAGCTCCGGCAGTTCGCTAGATCAGCATCTCTCTCGCAATCCGGTACCTCAAGCGGCTTGCATCTACAGTCCATCGTGACAATAGTTGTTAGCCGCCGCCGACTGGCGGGAGAATTGCGAAACTACATCCCTCTTGCAGGGTTGTATCGAGCCCCTGCATCAGTACGATGTTTCTACCGTCGATCAGGAATTGCAGATGTCCTCTTGGCTGTTTGGATACGGGGTCAAAAAGGTACTCGTCAAATCTCTTGCCGTATTCCTTCACGAGCTTGCCGAGGAGCACACGCACAGTCGCATGATCGTCGAGGTCAACAATCTCCTCTCTCTTTCCTGTGAGTTCTCTCACAAGGGCAAAGAACTTCACTTTGACTTTCATGGAAGATCCGGCAGGGCGTGCTCTACCGCCCAAACCTTCGGAAAAATGTTGTGTTCTTCAGGATGGTTGCGCATTGGATCTCCATGTCAGCTTCATAGTCTTGGGATGAGAGGCTCGTGCCTCATCGATTCTGCTGACGGCAGTGTTCTTCGGAGCATCCCTCACAACATCAGGGGTTGAGTACGCTTCTATGCTAGCCCTTGAGAAGGCCTCTACGGCCTCGTCTAGGTCCTGCTTGCTCACCGTCTCAGTTGGTTCGATCATCAGAGCTTCATCAACAATCAGAGGGAAGTACACTGTCGGGGGATGTATTCCAAAATCAAGTAGTCTCTTTGAGAGATGCGCGGCTGTGACCCCTGTCTCACGTGCCATCTTGGCGGCGCTGAGGACGAATTCATGCTTCCTCAACTTGTCCGTGTACGGCAGCTCGAGGCCGCGTACCTGGCTGAGTTTCTTGGCGAGGTAGTTCGCGTTCAATACAGAGATGTCTGCCACTTTCTCAAGTCCGTCTTGCCCCATCATCAGTATGTAGGCGTAAGCGCGGACTAACACAGATGAGTTGCCCCAGAAACTTCTGACCTTGCCGATGCTGTCAGGGCGGTCAAAGTCCAAGTAGTACTTGTCACCTGCACATTCGACGGTCGGAACAGGAAGGAATCTCCCGAGCTCTTTGGTGACGCCGACGGGGCCGGAGCCCGGCCCTCCGCCTCCGTGTGGAGTCGCGAACGTCTTGTGAATATTGATGTGGACTATGTCGAATCCCATTCGCCCGGGCTTCGCCTTCCCGAGGATGGCGTTCAGGTTAGCCCCGTCGTAGTAGAGGAGACCGCCGGCTTCGTGAACGAGCCGCGCAATCTCCAGTATGTCTGCTTCGAATATCCCGAGCGTATTGGGGTTCGTGAGCATCAGGCCGGCTGTTCTCGGCGAAAGAGAGGAACGAAGAGCCTTGACATCCACGCATCCATCTTCTCCTGAAGGTATCTCGACAACCTTGAAGCCCGCCATCGCTGCACTTGCCGGATTCGTCCCATGAGCAGAATCAGGTACGATCAACTCGTCTCTCTTTCCCAAATCCCCGTTTTTCCTGTGGTAAGCTCTCATGATCATGGCGCCGGTGAATTCTCCGTGCGCACCTGCTGCCGGTTGCAGCGAGGCTTTGCTCAGTCCGACTATTTCGGCAAGCCATTGTGAGAGCTCATAGAAGATTCGCAGGATACCCTGCACCGACTCGTTGTCTTGCAGAGGATGTAGGTCTTGCAGCTTCGTCGTTGCGACTACCCGATCCAACAGCTTTGGGTTGTATTTCAT
>JBAVVE010000261.1:0-1675 GCA_049697135.1 Bathyarchaeia archaeon
GAGTTTCACTTTCGAAGGGCTCACTGATGGTGATCATGTGGCCTACGTTGGAGCTTTTGATGAGGCGGGGAACAACGGAACAGTCCACGTTGGGTTTATGGTTGATACGACTCCTCCATCATTGTCTATTATCTTGCCTGCTTTTGGATCTGTTCTCGATTCTGCAAACGTAACGGCTAGCTGGAACGCCTCAGATGTTGGTTCTGGCATCGAATACTATGAAGCCAGACTGGATGAAGGTCAATGGATGAATCTTGGACTTGGCACTTCCCAATTTTTCGCTGGCTTGAGTAACGGAAATCACACGGTGAGCATAAGGGCCGTCGACAAGGCAGGAAATCCCTCTGAAACGCAAGTGGTCTTCACTGTCCAGACAAGCTCACAGGGCATTCCCCCATTGACCCAGTGGCTGCTTGTCGCAGCCGCAGGCGGAATCGTCGCATCTTTGTTTGTCGCAGTAGTCTTGAAACGAAGGAAAAACAGATCTCCGTAGAGTGCTCGTGCGAGAACAACATTCCTCAAGTGAGGCACACGATCACCATGTCAAACATCTTGGAAAATGCTCGCTAGAAGAAAGTTCCATAATACTTTACTACTTGCGAATGTAATATTGGGTTGAAGGTCGATTTAGTATGAAGAAAATTAAGGAGAAAGGTGTTAGCATTGTTTCTATCGTTATCATGTGTGCTATACTCATCATTGCTCCTCAACTACAACTCGCGTTCGCGCCGGCTGCCACGGACTGGCCAATGTTTCGCTATGATCTAGGTCGCACCGGTTTCAATCCGAACCCTGGACCGACAAAGAACCTCACAAAATGGTCCTTTACGACCGCGGGCACTTTGACGTCTTCACCAGCAGTCGTCGATGGCGTGCTCTATGTGGGCTCGAGCGATTTTAACGTCTACGCCTTAAACGCTTCAACTGGAGAGAAGATATGGAACTACACGACCAATGACGTAGTGTACTCTTCCCCCGCAGTAGCCGATGGCATGGTCTTCGTAGGTTCAAATGACACAAGAGTCTATGCATTGGATGCGAACACGGGAACTCAGATCTGGAACTACACAACTTTCTGGGGCGTATGGTCATCTCCAGCGGTCGCTGACGGGGTTGTCTACGTCGGCGGAATGGATGGCTTCATGTACGCGCTCGACGAGACGACAGGCGCTTTGAAGTGGTTTAATTGGCTTAACGTCTCAATGAGTTCTTCCCCGGCGGTCGTAGGTGACACCGTATACATCGGCGGGTTGGCACTTGATTACAGTGGAAATGTGACTGCCTTGTACACAAGCAACGGAACGATCAAATGGGTCTACCCACTGGTGTTTGGTCCTTACTTCTCGTCTCCTGCAGTTGTTGACGACACGCTCTACATAGGAACCACAGGATTCACTGTGCTGGCTCTCAACGCGACGACAGGCGCGTACAAATGGAGCGCCTTCACGGGCAGTCTCGTGAACACTTCCCCCGCGGTTGCCAACGGCATCGTGTACGCAGGCTCGGCTGACAAGAAAATCTATGCTTTTAATGCTACTACAGGAGCTAAAATCTGGGATTACACGACAGGAGGCGCGGTCTATTGCTCACCTGCAGTGGCAGGTAACGGGATGCTCTATGCTGGTTCAGACGACCTCACACTGTATGCATTGAATGCAGCAACAGGACAGATGAT
>JBAVVE010000262.1:0-18454 GCA_049697135.1 Bathyarchaeia archaeon
TGACACAACATACGCGCAGGTTGGTTTAAAAAAATGTACTAGTCTGTCAAATCAGCTCCGCAACCGCGCAGAATCATGACGATTTGCCCCACCTCTCATTCACCAGGACTGTTGGTATCAGTCGTCAGAGTAGAGTCTCAACGAACGCTTTTATCGTGTAGAGTTCCACGATTAGCGAGGGGCGAGGAGATGAGTCACAAGCTAGTTTCGGCAGCTCAGCCGGAATCGAGTGAGGGAGTGCAGTATCACATTTCGGCCAAGAAAGGAGAAGTAGGCAGTTATGTGTTCTTGCCCGGCGATCCGGACCGTGTTCCAAAAATCGCGGAGTTCTGGGACTCCGCCCACGAAGTGTCCTCGCACAGAGAGTACAGGATCTGGACAGGAACAGTTGGTGCAACGAAAGTCTCGGCTTGCTCCACCGGTATCGGCTGCCCGGCCACAGCGATCGCCGTAGAAGAGTTGAGCAGGATCGGAGCGAACACTTTCATACGCGTAGGCTCGTGTGGTTCGTTGATTCCCGAGCTTGACTGCGGGGACATTGCCATATCTACTGGTGCTGTTCGGCTTGACGGCACCAGCAAGCAATACGTCGAGGCAGAGTATCCGGCTGCTGCAAGTTATGACGTTACCCTCGCGCTGATCGAAGCAGCAGAGAAACTCGGCAAGAAGTACCGCGCGGGATACACGGCTTCCTCCGATAGCTTCTACGTAGGCCAAGGCCGCCCGGGCCTTGAGGGCTATCTTCCTCCACATGCTGAGAAGATCGTTGAGCAACTTCGGAGACAGCACGTTATCACGATGGAGATGGAAGCGTCTACCATCTTCACCCTAGCAGGACTCTATGGGCTCAGAGGTGGCTGCATTCTTGCTGTGTACGCCAACCGGGTCATGAACAAGTTCGAAGTCAAAGGCGAAAAGGATGTGTGCAAAGTAGCTGTTGAAGCCGTTCGAATCCTGAGCAAGTGGGACTCCGATCGGCAGAAGGCTGGGAAGAGGCACTGGTCGCCAAGTCTCAGCTATTGACCTGTCCTTGGCACATGTGAGTGCAACCGCTGTTTCCGCTGAGAAAGGAAATCCGGCCAAATGATTCGCCGCAACTCGCGCAGACTCCTAATCCTGTAGTCGGGTTCAACTCTCAGATTGGATTGCGCCGCGATGGGCTGCACAACGAGAACTGTCTGTGAGCCGGCTGCTTTGCCTGCCTCGATGTCGTACCTACTGTCTCCAACGTACACACTCTCCTTCGGGGCCACTCCCAATTTCCTTATCGCAGCTATCACAAGTGCAGGATCCGGCTTTCCGGCTTCAACTTCATCGATTCCGACGACTGTGTCGAGCAGTGAATCCATTCCATAGTATCTGAGTGCCTTCGATATCCTCTCGATGCTATTCGATGAGGCGACAGCTGTTCTCACTCCTTTGCCTTTCAGAATCTGGAGGGTATCGACAGCTCCGTGGCATGGTTTCACCTCTATGCGCCACGCGTCCTCAAAGAGCCGGCTCTTCAGTTCCACGAGTCGCATCACAATCTGCTCGCCACGGTCTGAAACAAGTGCCCTGGCGATGTCAACCGTGTTCAAGCCAAGTCTATCAACAACTTCCTGGTCTAGGACTTGTAGACCAAGATTCTTCATTGCAGTCCGCCACGATTGGAGGTGAACCCAATTCGAATCGATCAATGTTCCATCGAGATCGAAGACGACAGCTTTGATTGTGGTCATTGCGTTCAAGCCCACACGTGGTTCTCTTTGGCTCACTGTGGGCATCACTTGCCTAATGGAATGCACTGCTCCGCGATTATGGGAGGAGCTCCGACGAGCAAAGAACTTAAAGACTCATTCGGTCGCTTTCGCCGTGGTGCTCCGGTGGTGTAGCCCGGTTAGCGCCTAGGCCGATAGCATAGCGGCCTTATCCGTCCGGAACACGGCGGAGGCCACTCGAGCCGTTGATCGCGGGAGATCGCTCTAAACGATCCGCGAATTCGAAAACGAGAAAACCCTCGCCGAAAGTCCCGCCCGGAGCACCAATTGATCCAATCACCGCCTCGTTGAGGCGAGGTCCTATCCTAGCTGCTGATGTCACGGTGGCAGTTCAATATTTCAGTGGTCACAATGGTCTCTTTTGCTTCCAGAGACGAAGGTGGAGCTACGTTAGGCTCTCAGGGTAATACGGTCTTATGTCTGTGATTCTTCCTCTTCGATCATGAATCGGCTGTAGAATCGGCATGATGAAGGCTGCTTTCCTCGGGAGGTTGATTTGTTTGCATCGCTCCACCACTTGGTCACGCCATGCAGTATTGAGTCCGATTGCATGTTTGTTGACGAGGTCCCTTACTGCGTCATAGTCTCCTTCGGCCTTTATTCGCATGAGTTCTGCCAGCAGCTCTCCAACGGCGTCGCGCATTCCCTCGTAGCTCTTCACGACAAGGTATGTCTTCGCGGCTTTCTCAATCGGCTGAATCGAACCGTTCCTCTGAGCTGCATAGTCAATGACTAGCTGAGTTCCTCGGTCATGGTCTTCCTCGATCGTCGTCGAGTTCGGGTATCTATTGAGCATGACCAGACCTGACCGTGCATAGGCGTCATATCCGGCCCTTGCGACTTCTTGGTAGTCCCGGACACCAATCTCGGCGAGCTTCGGATCCCAATAGTTCCACAAGGCTACGAGATCTGCCCGGCACTCCTCCAATGTGGAGTAGTACTCCTTCAGATAGACATGAGGATCTTCCTTGATTTTCCCGCTCACCTTTCCGGAGCCATGGCCAACGACCTCATGCAAAGCAAGAAGCAGGTCCCTAGCTTTCACTCTGTACTTTGCAGCTCTCTCGCGTTCCTCCTCAGAGGCAGAGAACTCGATCGCTGCGCGTTCGCCTATCGCTGCGGTTGCGGCGCTCATGATGTTGTTTAGTAGGACGCTCTTGGCGCCATATCTTTCTCTGATTGCTTGCTCATTTGGTAGGTTGATCCCACTTGGGCACAATGGTCCCGCATCTCCTGTGGCAACTAGGACGTTGATCGCATTGGCGACAGGAGGCTCGAAATCACGCTTCTTGTACTCGTCCTTCCAGGGTGCACGCGACTCAAAGTACTGGGCATTCTTGGCGAGGCTGTGCATGAGCTTGGTGGCTTCCGGATCCACGAATGAAACAAGCGTCTCGTAGGTGCCTTTCCCACTTCTTGGATCCAAGTAGGTCTCAATGAAGCCCGAGATCATGTCAACTGTCGGATTCGTTTTGACCCAGGCTATATTGTAGTCCAACCAGTCCCTCTCACGGCCGGTTCTGTAGAAGCGAATGAGTTTCCCAAGTACGGCTCTTTGCCCTGGATCGGCGTACCGAATCGCAGTTTCAATGCAAGAGATCATTCTTTTGAGCTGTTTTGCATAGCGACCCGATGGAATTCCCTCCCTTGGCGCCCCGGCCCTATAGGGCTGCTCCATGATTCTCCTGCCAATCTTGGCAAGACGAGAGTTGAGTCTAAACCGTTCCTTCACGGACTCCACTTCTTGCAGGGTCAGGTTCTCATAGAAATTGACGCTACTCGCTGTGATCATGTCCCGACCTGACGGGGGATTCTTCATCGTCAGTACAGGTTTGTAGTCAGGGTTGAAGATAGGCTCACGGAGGCTCTCCATTTCTTGGTTCAGTTGTCTCTTGTTTCGCAGACCGAACCTTGCTCCTGCTTTCCAAGCTCTGGACACGACATCTTGTAGCTGCTCGAATGTGAACTCTGGTGTGAACTTGCGGTAGCCATCCATGTCATAGTAGCCGTGATGAATCCAGACGAGTTTGACATAGTCTGATATCTTCGCTCTGAGGCCGGGCTCAATATCATCGAGATGAGCAATCAGATGACTGAGGAAATTGGTGAGTCTCAGGCCGTAGGACGATATCTGGTCTGTGTAGATCTCGTCCCCTGTGATGCCTGCTTGGGCCAAGTAGTATGCTAGCAATCGTTGCTTCGGGTCAAGCTTCTCGAAGCCGTCAGCATAGAATGAGACGACTGCAATTGACCCGATCTGTTCTCTGAGATATCGCCGATCCGTGGAGTCATGTGATCTCATCGGTTTCCTCTCCCAAATCCAGTGAGATGTGAGCTCACTTGCTTTCTGAGTACATATTGGTTTTCTGGAGAGGTGGTCGCTGTGGGGCTTTCGGAGCAATCCTTTTTGGTCATTTGACCAAATGTCCAACAGTGGACAGGTGCTCTGACTGGTGCAGCTCGAGAAGCTAGATCTCGCCGGGAGTGTCAGGATAAAGGATACGGATGCGCTCGTCATCGTCGATATCCAGAACGATTTCATGCCATCTGGTGCCTTAGGAGTTAGGAACGCGGACGAAATAGTCGCTCCCATAAACCACTTGGCCGAGGAGTTTCATAGTCATGAGAATACCGTTGTCATGGCCCAAGACTGGCATCCTGCAGGCCATCTCTCGTTTGCGAGTAGCCACGGTCTGAAGCCGTTTGATCAGTACGAATGTGCCGGGATAGGACCGGTTCTATGGCCTGATCATTGCGTTCAGGGATCGTTCGGAGCAGAGTTCCACCCCCAGGTGCAAGTCAAACTCGCCAATGCGATTGTCCGGAAGGGCTACCATCCAAGGGTTGACAGCTACTCAACATTCATTGAGAATGACAAGAGAACACACACGGGCCTCTCAGGGTATCTCAGAACACTGGGAAAGGAGCGCATATTCCTCTGCGGGCTCGCATTGGACTATTGCGTCTTCTGTTCGGCCGTGGACGGTAGAGATCTGGGCTTCGAGATAGTTGTACCGATAGACCTGACAAAGGCTATTGATTCACCGCCAGGTCACCTGCCCAATGCACTGGACATTATGGTGAAAAAGAAGGTGCGATTCACCAAGTCATCGGACATAGTGGCTTGATATTTGAAGGTCAGAAGGCATATCTGACTAGGGACAAGAGCGTGCAACGCGTTGTCCTCGGAATCTGGCGTTGCCTTTCTCAACAGGGCGCGCTCTTTCCGAGGAACTAATAAATACGGCGCATGTTTGGGTTAGGGGCCGCGTGACTTCGTTGAAGTTTCCGAAAGCAGTCAACACCTATTGCCCGAAGTGTAAGAGTCACACAGAGCATGGCGTGTCTGTCTACAAGAAGGGCAAGGAGCGCGCGCTCTCCGCTGGTGCAAGACGTCATGACCGGGAGAAACATGGGTATGGTGGCCAGAAGTGGCCTGAACTGAAGCGGACAGCCAAGACCACGAAGAAGCAGTTGCTGCGACTCACATGTAGGAAATGCAACCAGACCGTCTATCGGCTTGGAATACGCCTTCGCAAACTTGAGGTCGGAGCGTGAGAGTAGAGATGCCTAAGAAGGACTTGATACCGAAGCCAGGTAGCAACTTCCTGAAGGTCAAATGCACGAAATGCGGAAACGAGCAAGTAGTATTTGACCGAGCTGCTGTGCAGGTCAAGTGCAACGTATGCGAAGACATCCTCCTTGAGACGCAAGGAGGAAAAGCGAAGATCAAGGGTGAAGTCACGCAAGTGCTCGGTTAACCTGTAAGAGCCGATGTTGGAGTCTAGTCATATTGTCTTCCTCGGGTTACCCAGAAGTCGGGGACCTCGCTGTTGCCACCGTAAAACAAGTCGCCGATTACGGGGCCTATGTGAGACTGGACGAGTACGAAGGAATTGAGGGGCTAGTCCACATCTCTGAGATCTCCACAACTTGGGTCAAGCACATACGCGAGCATGTTCGTGAAGGACAGAAGCTTGTCCTCAAAGTTCTGCGTGTCGATCGTGAACGTGGCCAAGTCGATCTGTCGCTTCGCCGGGTCACAGGCCGGGAAAAGACCGACAAGATGCTTGAGTGGAAGAGGGGCAAGAAAGCCGACTCGATCGTGAAGGGTGCAGGTGAGCGCCTTAAGGCCGACGCCGCGACAACTGAGAAGATGCGTCTTCTCCTCTACGAGAAGTTCGACAACCCCTACGAGACATTTCAAGAGGCTGTCGAGGCGGGCGAAGAGATCTTCACGAAACAGGACATTGCGCCCGAATGGGCGACAGCCCTGACAGAAGTGGCGAAGAGCAAAGTCAAGTTAGAGAAAGCATCCCTCACGGCGACTGTCGAGCTCACATGCAAGGCGTCGGAAGGAATTGAAGCGATCCGGACTGCGTTGTCCAACGCGGTGAAAGTCAAAAAGCCCAAGGGAGCTACTATTCGGATATACGCTGTCGGAGCGCCAAAGTACAGGATCGAGGCCACCACACGGGAGTACTCTGAGGCCGAAGCGCTGCTCAATTCTGCGGTGGAGGAAGCCACAAGCACTCTGAAGGGCTTCGGCGGTGAAGGGCGCAGAGTCAGTTGAAGTGGCAGATACGAAGATGCCCGAGATGCGGACAGTATACGCTGAAGGCAAAGTGCCCTGACTGCGATGCTGAGACCGTGACTGCGCACCCACCCAAGTTTTCGCCAGCAGACAAGTACGCGAGATTGCGTCAGCGGCAGGTACAGTCCTCTGCGTAGGTGCTTGTCCGTCATTCACTGCCCGTAGCCTACGGTGGCTTCACGTAGAGTACGAGTATGTTACTGGCGGCAGCCCCAAAGTTTCCTGAGCCCGAATACTTTACTTGGATATAGTAGGTTGCGGCCGTCGACGGTGGCCACGAGTACTCGAATGTTCCATCTTTTGGTGTGAATGACCCGAGATCGTTCCATGTCTTGTTGTTCAGGCTGTACTGTATTGTGATAGTGCCGTTTGAGAGCATCTCAGACAACTTCACTGAGATTGTCACGTTCTGTCCAAGCGTGACGGTTTCGCCCGAAAGCGAGGCATCCAGTGTCACTAGCCTTGGTTCGACGTAAAGCAGTGTTGGGCTGCTAGTCGCTGAAAGGGACTCTCCCTTCACGCCGGTCCAACTTGCAGTCAAAGAGTGGTTCCCAGCCTGCGGTGTCCAGTCGTAGCTGAACTTCCCATCAATCACGTTGATGGTTCCTATGGCTTGTGTTCCTTGATCCTTGGTAGTGTCCTGCAATTCAACTGTCCCTGTCTTGTATGCGGTTCCCTCAATGTCCATGACCTCACCTGTGATGTGCACGGTCTCACCGTAGTTGATTCTACCCTTGTCGACGTTTAGAGTCACTATTGTCGTTCTAGGATGCAGTACTTGGTAGACTATGACGAAGTTGTTTGATGAAGTGAACGCACGGTCGAAGTAGTCCGACGAGGACTGTGAGAGTCCTACGCCTGTGTTAATCATGTAACCCAATACCGAATTGTCCTTGAGCTGCTGTCCAGATGATATCGTCTCATTGGAAATAGCCTTGTCTCCAACCTTGAGTATACGATCGTAACTGATTTCGGTTGTTCCTTCAGCATTCTGCTGTCTCTTCTCCTGAAACAGGATCGTCTCGTTGCCATAGCTTGTCTGGTTGGCTATGCGGACCATCCAGTACCACTTGCCGTCTTCGCCAATACCGAGGAAGCTCGGATTGGTCTGACCTTCTGTGCGCGCATAGGTGACAAAGATCATCACGTATGAGACGTTGTATTTCTGCATCATCGGAATTGCGGTCGTCTCGTTCCGCATGAACATCTGAGCTATCATCGCGATTTGTGTCGTGTTCTGTGTTCCGTTGTCCGCTAGGGTTCTGCGATCTGCGAGTGCTGTGATCCAGTAGCCATAGTCCCACCATGCCATGACAACAGTTGACTGAGGGGTATTGTCGCGGACCCAAGTCAGTGCCTCAAGCCAGTCTTGATATTTGGCGCCTTCGCCCGGCACAATCGGAATACTGGACGTGGCGATTGTCGCAGGCGCGTATGCGGCGGCGACTGCTTTCGAGAAGGACGGCACAATTGCAATTATGAGTATGAGAAGTATCGCGAGACCGAACTCTCTGCCTATCTTGACGAGGCCCGGGATTCTCCGCTTGGGGAATATGACGGCTTGGCGAAGTATGTCTACGGCTGGCTTGGCCATCTCTACAGTTGCGATTCCTGCCAATAGGGAGAAAGTCGGCGCCAGTATGAGAGTCAGTCGAACTAGGGATCCTGAGAAGTACAGTGAAGTGAGCGCGGCAAGTATGAGGAAGATGTCTGTGTCACGAAGACGACGAACGATGAAGAAGAACCCGAAGAGGCCCAGGAAAGTGAGCGTTTGGTACTCGTAGAAGAAGGACGCCCACGTCGCCGGTCTATGTTCTGCTACGCTCTCCACGATTGGCATGTCGAGTCGGGTGAAAGGATTCAGCGTTGACAGGAACTTTCCGCTCGGCAACTGCATTATGTTCAGTGCAACGAGGGCGTACGCCAGTCCCACGAGCACAACTGACGCAACAACGAGCGCGTAGGTTCGGTACCTCCAAGTTGGCAGCTGACTCCCCGCCTCACGCGCAAGCAGGAGAATGGCGACGCCTGGGATGACTAGGAAGGTCAGACTCGTGAGTATTCCGAATCCTGTCTTGGGCACTCCCAGTGGAGTCAACAGGAGGAAAACCCCGTATGTGCCCACGTACGAGACGAGAAGCTGGCGTGTGTATTTGCCGGTCAACACGAGCACCGCGGTGTACAGAACAAGCAGGTCCATCGGATAGTATGATGCAGCCCACGACGCAGCCAAATAGAACAGAGTCAGGCCCGCGAGTATGGAATATGTGATCGTGCCTCTGAGGCTTCGTCCCTTTTGATTGGCGCGAAGGAAGAAGATGAAAACTAGAATCATCAGGAGTATGCCGAGTGGTTCATGTCGCAGAAAGCCAAGCGTCGTGCGGCTAATGTTACTCGGATTTAGGGCCATGAACAACGCGGCCAACATGCCCGCGCCGCGACCCCACAGATCCTTGCCCAGATAGTAGCATACGATCGATGTCAGAGCCCCTGCGAAAACAGGAAAGAGCACGGTAACCTCGAAGACCGTTGTCTGGACTCCAATCGCGTGAAGGAACATGTAGACGGCAGCCACTGTGAACGCGACACCATACAAGTTGCCCTGAGCCATGGTCATTCCCCAAGGATACCAACTCATCGTGTCATGCCAACTGAACCACGCGAGAAAGCCGTTCTTCACAACGTACTCCGTCATGCGCCACTGGAGATACGGGTCGAACTCTGACAAGTAGAATCCAAATCTAAGAGGAAGGAGGCGAACTGCCACCGCTATTATGAAAATCAGCGCCAGGACGGTGGCCTCCAATAGGAGCCCGCGCGAGATTCCGGAAGCAGCCTTGCGAATCGCGCGCATTCTGCTTGCTAGGACTTCTTTGCCAATGTATGGCCCGAGAGCCGATCGCAATCGTTTGAACCGTGGCAACATGCTACACCTATGTCTTCATGCACTGTATTCCTACACGGAAGTACCCATTGTCAAATAGAGCGGGCAGTTAAAGTTTGCCCGAGTCTGTAGAGGCTGTTTGAATCGTACGGGGTAGTTCTTGTGGCTCACACTATTGCATTCGGTTGAATGCGATCGAGCCGATCACAATCATCGCAGATGAAAACGCGAGCAGAACGCCGAAGTCCATTGCTACTGGAAACGTCGATATACCGAGCATGACTCCCCTCATCCCATCAACAGCATAGGTGACCGGATTCAGAGTCGTGAAGACGTGAAGCCACGGAGGCAGGTTACTGATCGGAAATAGGGCCCCGCTCAAAAAGAACAGAGGGAAAACGAGGAAGCTCACGATCAGATTGAATCCTTCAGGGCTTTCCATGAACGAGCCTATCACAAGCCCTATGCTCACAATTGCTGAAGCGAGAACGAGCATGAAGATCAGTGTGACGACCACTATCCAAACATTGTAGGAGACGCCCAATATCACGCCGAAGGCCAGCATTAGACCGCCTTGTATGAGTGCGTCAGTGCAACCTCCGAGCATCTTTCCTGCGAAAATCGTTAGACGCGACAGTGGAGCAACAAGCACTTCCTTGAAGAAGTCGATTTTCTTGTCCCATACAATGTAGAGGCCGAAGAATATCGATGTGAACAGGATTGTCATCGTCAGAATGCCTGGGAAGATGAAGAGTTGGTAGTTCGTCCCTCCGAGCGAGACACTCGACCCTAGTCCTCCTCCGAAGACGACTATCCATAGTAGTGGAGTGAAAAGGGATGAGACAATCCTGGATTTCTCCCGTAGAAACACTTTGAACTCACGATACCACAGAGCGTAAAGTCCTTCAAGTTCTGTCAATTGCCGCCACTCCTAGCTCTCGCAACGCGCTGGAAAAACCCACCCTCAGCATTGTCGCCCCTTATCTCATGGCCTGTGAAGTGCAGAAAGACATCATTCAGAGTGGGGGTTCTCAACTCTACTGATTTGACATCTCCAACTAGGCTGAGGATTTCTTGTAAATGCACGCCTGAATCTTTGACGGTTAGCGTGACTAGGTCGCCCGCCTGATCGATTTTCACAACATATCCGAGTTCTTTGATGCGGCCCAATTGTGGATTTTGGATTCGGAGACGAATGATATCGCCGCCTATGATATGTTTCAAACGTTCTGGCGTATCTAGTGCGATTATTCGTCCGTCGTCGATTATTGCGACTCTGTCACAGAGTCGCTCTGCTTCTTCCATGTAGTGAGTCGTCAGGATGACTGTCACGTGCTCGAGATCAACGAGTCTCCTGATGTACTGCCAGATGTGCTCTCGAGTCTGCGGGTCCAATCCCAGTGTCGGCTCATCCAAGAAGAGTATCTTCGGCTTGTGGAGGAGACCACGGGCTAGTTCAAGCCGTCGTCTCATGCCGCCTGAGTACTTCTTGACTTGGTCATCTGCCCTATCTTCGAGATCGACGAGTTTCAGTACCTCACGGAAGCGTTGTTCTCGAATCCTGCGATCGACACCATACATCAGGGCATGGAGGTAGAGGTTCTCTCTGCCAGTCAGAATATCGTCACTGCTGGGTTCTTGGAAAACGATGCCGATGGACTTCCTGACTGCAGCTGGCTCAGTCGAGACGTCGTGGCCGTCGACCTTCGCTGTTCCTTCGGTGGGTTTGAGTAGTGTAGCAAGCATCGAGAGGGTTGTGGTCTTGCCTGCACCATTCGGCCCAAGAAGGCCGAATACTTCGCCTTCGCGAATCGACAAGTCGATGTGGTCAACAGCCTTTAGCTCGCCGAATCTCTTTGTGAGACCAAGAGTTTCAATGATAGGTCTGGTGTCGTTCATTGCAAGTTCCTGCTAGTAGTCCCTCGAGCCACAACTGCCGGGGCTTCTTAAGCGTTCCTTGAGACAAACTGGGAGAATCAGGCCATGGTCGCTGCTGTCTGCAAGGTGCCGTTGAGGTGTCCTTGGTGACTTCGATGGTATTCCGCACGTTTGTTGTTGAAATGAAGTGACATTAGAGAGATGTGCTGAAGTTCGGGACACATTCCACAAGCTCATGTATCGAGCAATCCCATCCGATTGCATGCTGGGTTTGCTGGCAAGAAAGCGAAGGGAGAATGTTTGAATCGGGAGTCTATCCGTGGACCCTTGGAAAGATATTATGGAGGAATCGCTTTCGAAACGGATGGATTCTGCTATTGAGTAGCTCTGTCAGTACGTAGTAGTTCGTGCCAAACTCCTCCAGATTGTCATTCCTGAACTTGTAGGTCGGGACTTCTGGTGATGGCGGTTCCCAGGATTTGTCCCAGGCTTCGACCGCCCCGAAATGCCGCCTCGCGCGTGTCCTCTCGAGAAGCGCCTCTCTGCTGGCTACAACGACAATGAGTAGGCTGTCCACATTCGGAACCTTCGTCTGCATCAAGTAGGAGCGAGTTCGATTCGTAGGTGCGGTCGTGTCCATTACGACACTATGATGGCGTCTGAGAAGCTCATCACGTATCATTGCCAGCATCGTGTACAGGAGTTCTTCATCGCGCGAAGGCGCAGGCTCGTTGAAGAACATCACACGCAAATCGTCGCCGCTAATTCTCACGAACTCCGGTCTGTCTTGGACAATCTTCCTGGCAAGCAGAGTCTTGCCTGAACTTGGATATCCTGTGAGCACCAAGTTCCAAAGCGGCAACGCAGAGCCTCGGCGACCTACCCTCTCCTTGCGGTGTAGTACGGTTCTTCTCTCTAGATCGAGAAGTCTTTCACGAGCGAGATTGTTTCCTCGTCGGCCTTTTTCATCTTGCCAAGTATGTCCGCCAGAGGAACTCTTGACATCGCATTGTCATGCAGGCAGACCATCACGCCGTAGTCTCGATCCTTCACAGCTTGCACAGCGGCGACCCCGAGACGAGTGGCAAGTATTCGGTCATAGGCAGACGGGGGCCCTCCCCGTACGACATGGCCTAGCACGACTGCACGTGTCTCGATTCCGGTGCGTCTCTCGATCTCCTTTGCCAGAAGGTCTCCGATTCCTCCTAGACGAGCGTGGCCGAATTCGTCCACCTTCGTTGGATCACCCGGAGGGGATCCTTTCAGGCTACAACCTTCCCCAACTACTATGACTGAAGCCGTGGCTCCTGAAGCATGCCTTTCCTTCAGGAAATCAGAGACCTCTTCAAGATCAAAGGGGTCCTCAGGCAGAAGAACTAGGTTTGCGCCGCTAGCTATACCCGCGTATGCAGCAATCCATCCTGCATGTCGTCCCATCACTTCCACAATCATTATTCTGTCGTGTGATTCGCCAGTTGTCTGGATTCTGTCTATTGCGTCGACGGTGACATTGACAGCTGAATCAAATCCAAACGTTACGTCGGTTCCGACTATGTCGTTGTCGATTGTCTTTGGAACACCAACAACCTTCAGTCCCATATTAGCGAGTTTCGCGGCAACACTGAGTGTGTCCTCTCCCCCGACGGCTATGACGACATCTAGGCCGAGTTTCTTGACGCTCTCAAGGACGGTCTCCGGGCCCTCTTTACGGCTAAATGGGTTCGTTCTTGTTGTGTGCAGGATTGTACCGCCAACTTTGATGATCTCCGAGACATCGGCCCATTTCAGGGGAGATGTGTCTACGTTGAGGAGTCCTGCCCAGCCGTGCTTGATTCCAACGATCTCGTATCCAAACTCCTCACTTTTCCTAACTATGGCTCTGGTGACTGCGTTCAGGCCGGCGCAGTCGCCTCCACCGTTCAGTATGCCGATTCTCAAGCCCGAACTGCTTCCTCCACCGATCGGTTCTCAATCACGAGTGTTCTCAAAGCACGAGCCATCTTGATAGGATCAGCGCTTTGCCAGACATTGCGGCCCACAGCAAGGCCGGTCGCACCGGCGTCGAGTGCCCCCCTGACTTGTTTTAGGAAGTCAGCTTCTGAAGGTGCCTTTGGTCCACCCGACATGAAGACTCTGGTCTTCCCAGCTGACTTCACAGCCCATCTGAAGGACTCAACTTCGCCGGTGTACTTTATCTTGACCGCGTCTGCGCCAACTTCAAGTCCGGTTCTTGCCGCGTATGCGACGATCTCTGGAGCCGTGTCATTCTTTATGGCCTCTCCTCGGGGATAGATCCATGCGATCGCTGCCATCTTCAGCCTGTGCGCTTCTTCTTGGATCCTTCCAAATTCCTCCAGCATGAGGCTCTCGTGAGCGCTGCCTATGTAGATGGTATATCCAACAGCTTTCGCACCAATCTCCGCAGCATGTTGCACGCTGCAGATCTGTCGTGCTATTGGTTCTCCTTTCACGAGATTGGTCTTTCCGTTGACTTTCAGGACCAGAGGAACTTTGCCGTCATAGTACTTCTCGGCAATTCCTTTCTGAAACACTAGCCCAGTAAACTTGCCATCGGCAGCGAGTCTCATGATGAAAGCCGGGTCAACATTTCGTTCGTTGAGATCGGTCGGACCATGTTCAAGCCCCTGATCATAGGCAAGCAGAATTCCGCGATTCTTGACCAGAAACGGTTGCATGCTCATTGTTCCACGCTACCTGCTCCTCGTACTTCTTGAGGTCTTGGCTAGTCCGGAGGTCAAGGAAATAAGAATTGAGCTAGACAAGCCCGTCGCATTCGAATGATCTTGGTCAAATTCATATGTGCAGACGAGTATGTCGTCCGCTATGTAACTGGAGACTTGGCAAGTCTTAACTAACATGTCAGGCACGTCTACTTGGCTAGAGGGAACCGAGCTGAGCAAGGCAGAGGTTCTTGAAGGACTGAAAGAAGCGATCATCAAGTTTGACATTGACAATATCGTGGCTCTAGCTGAGAATGCACTAAAACAAGATGTGAGCGCGTACGACTGTGTGATGAACGGCATGGCGAAAGGTATGGAGGCTGTCGGTCAGAAGTATCAGCTCGGAGAGTACTTCCTTCCGGAATTGGTGATGGCAGGCGAGACTTTCAAGGAAGGTATGAAGGTGCTCAGTAAACACCTGAAACCATCTGAGATAACCACGCAGGGTCGGATTGTCATTGGAACTGTTGAGGGTGACCTCCATGACATCGGAAAGAACATTGTCGCAAGCATGGTTGGAGCATCAGGATTCGAAGTTCACGACTTGGGCGTCGATATTTCTGCAGATCGCTTCTTGGCAAAGGTAAGGGAGACTTCGGCTAACATAGTTGCGATGTCGGCGTTGCTTTCGACCACATTTCCCCACATGAGAGAAGTAATAGACGCGGTTCGCAAGGCTCAGATCTCCACCAAGACATTGGTCGGCGGAGCCCCTCTCAATGCGGAGACAGCAAAATCATTGGGCGCAGACGGATACGGCAAAGACGCCGTGGAAGGAGCGAATGTCTGCAAGCAGTGGGCGGCCACGGCGAGTCGCAAGTGAGTTGCTTGAGCTCTGGCGCCCGGAGACTGAAGGGGAAGGTTCTCGCCGTCGAGAAAACCGGCGAGAAAATGACGAGGGAAACCGAGACCTGGGAGAAATGTATTTTCACGCTCGAGATCACACGTTTCTCGAAACGCACGCCCGATGAGATTGTGCCGGACGATCTGAAAGGTAAGATAATCAAATTGGTCAGATATTGCCTCTACGATTGGCATTACGCGCTGGGAATCGAGAAGACATTCAGCCCAGATGAGACAGAGAGTTTCCTACAGGGAAAGACTTCTTCGACTATGTTCTGGTAGTTGAAGAAGCGGACCAGCGGAACGGGTCAAACACTGGTTCAGTATCTATCCTTTGATCATTGGAATCCACTTCGAAACCTTCCGTCTGATTGTTCATTACAAGAATAACTTTCAGTGACCTCTCCATACACGTTCGTCCCCCTCACCGCTTATCCTCCAAGCTCAATGGCGTTCAATTCGATTACACTTGTCTCAACCATTAGAGAACATTCAGGACCTAGAAGGAGTAGGTCCAGTAACTGCGAACAAACTCAAGGAAGCGGGCTTCGATTCTATTGAAGCAATAGCGGTCGCACCGATCAGAGAGCTCGTCGACAAGGCAGGACTGGAATCTTCTGCAGCGAGCAAGATTGTACGTGCGGCACGCCAGATCATTCATATCGATCTCATAACCGCAAAACAACTCTACGATAAACGTCAATCTCTGCTTCGTTTGAGCACAGGCTCCGAGAATCTGAATAAGCTATTTGGTGGAGGTCTTGAAACTCAAGCCATGACTGAATTCATAGGGGAATTTGGAACCGGCAAGACCCAGCTATGTATGAAGTTCTGTATCATGGCTCAGCTTCCAGTGGAACAAGGTGGGCTGAGCGCCAAAGTTCTCTTTCTGGATAGTGAGGGAACATTCGCTCCTCAACGTGTCCATCAGATTGCACAGGCGATGTCAGTCGACCCTGAGAAGATCCTTGAAGGGATCTTCATTGCACGCATCTACAATAGTGATCATCAGATCCTCACAGTCGATCACGCCTTCAAGCTCTGCAAAGAAGAGAACATCAAACTCATCATAGTCGATTCAGTGCTTTCACACTTCAGAAGCGAATACATTGGTCGAGAGAATCTTAGTGAACGTCAACAGAGACTCAACGCGCATCTGCACAAGCTCACACGGATCGCTCAGGCATTGAACTTGGCCGTAGTCTTGACCAATCAGGTCCAAGCGAATCCCCAGGCTTTCTTCGGGGACCCCACTCGGCCGGCGGGAGGAAACATCCTTGCTCACGCATCGACCCATCGAATCATGCTCAAGAAAGCTTCAAGCAATCTCCGCTGCGCCCGCATCATAGATTCACCATGCCTTCCAGAATCGGAAACATACTTTGCGATCACGGAGAAAGGGGTCGAGGACGCGCAACCTAAGTCCCGAAAAGGAGACTGACCTAGCCCACTTCGAAGCCTGGAGATAGTTACTGTAGTGACACTCCAGATCAACACCGCAAAGAGATGGAAGCTCGAAGACCTCGCACAACAATCATATTCCACTCGCAAAGTCGACGCATGGGTCTATTACTGCATATTATGTGACGAGGTCCTGTTCATCTCACGACGGTTCGTAGAAGCTAAGGGTGTGCAGGCAGCCTTCGATGGGATCTGCCCTGATTGCGGATTTGGATTAGAGAATATCATGCGCTGTGAGCACGTACAGCTGCCCCATACCAGGGCTATCTACATCAACCCAAAGTATCAAGCACCGCTCCTCGTTGAGTTTCCATCTAGAACCTTCGATGCAATCAGGATACAGAATGCTCGTCTTCCTGAAGAAGGGAAGATACTCACTACAGGGATAGCGAAACTAGACAAGCTTGTCCACTTGACGACAGGGCAGCTCATCGTCTTCCAAGGTTACCCTTTCTCAAAATCACTGGCTGAGTCTCTCTGTGTCCGAGCTCAGCTTGACCATCCGATCGGATTGGGGTCCGACGTGATCTTCATCGATGGCGGAAATTGTTTCGACGCATACGCAGTATCTGAATACGCCATCGAGCACAGAATAGACCCCAAGCTCGCATTGTCACGCATACATGTCAGCCGTGCATTCACGTATTTTCAGCTTGCATCTCTACTGATCGAGAAACTGCCCAGCGCTCTCATGCGTTACAACTCCACATTTGCGATCGTTTCGAACATAACTGAACTATTCGAAGATCCGGAGATCAAAGATAAGCAAGAGGTCTACCGCATTTTTCAACGAATGTTGCGTTCACTGACTGCAGTCACCGAGATCACAGGCTCTCTTGTGATCGCAACAAGCTCCCGCCAGGACATTAACCCCTTCGACACGATGTTGACGCAAACCGCACACGCAACAATCCGCGCTGAAGACCACGTCACGTTCACACAATTCACCTTAGTACATCACAAAACATTGTCGCCTCGGAAGGTCTCACAACGCGAGAACCGCACTGATCAATTCCTCGAAGATTACATGGAGAGATAGAGAATGGGAAGGACCATTCCATCTTGGCGAATCGTCGTCGAGCAGGAACTCACGAAGATGAACAAGTTCAAACAGTTCCTCAGAGCTGAAGACCGCATAATCTTCGAGGATATCATGAATCAATGCAAACTCTACGCCTCAGCCGCCGGAGTCCTCGCTTCATCAGTGAAGGAATTCCCGCTACTACTCTCCATGCTCTTCGCGCATCACAAGAAACTCATTGAACTCGAAAGTCAAATGAAGGAACAGTCGAAGTGAAAACAGAAGGTTGGCTCTTCGACCTCTACCCGAAACCAGGTCACATGGTTCTGTGGCTGAAGAGACGAGACGGCAGATGCGTAAGGCTCGTAGACGAGTGGACACCGAGAATCCACATCGCCGGCAACTTCACTGACCTAATTGAGCTAGCCGCTCGACCTGAACTGCACGACCGGTACAGTTTCGTCGAGAGGTTCGAGAGACCAGGCGATCCATCACAATCCAAGGTCCTTGAAGTTAGTGTTTCCTCCGATCGTGAAGCTGTGGCGCTAGCACAGAGAATTCAACGGTTTGCTGCTTACGGAAGCAAGTACAGGCCATACGATGTCGACATACCGTCCTCGCAGATGTATCTCTACCAAAAAGGTCTCTTCCCGTTAGCCTACGTCGAGGCTGAGGACTGCGAGGATCACATAGTCTGGCATCTTCTCGATTCATCCGAATCCACGGACTACGAAGTTCCCTCATTCAGAACAGCCGAGCTGACCATCAGCACGAAAGCGAGTAAGCGAATACCCGCCATGAACGATCCGATCGACGCCATAACCATCACAATTGGGAATGAGGAAAGACAGATCAACTCAGGCTCGGAGATCGAGAAACTGCTGAATCTTGTTGAGGCTTTCAACGAGTTCGACCCAGACATCATACGTACTGACGACGGCGATTCGTTCATCTTCCCATATTTGGCCCGCCGCGCCAGCGAACATGGTATACTTCAGAATCTTGTGCTTGGCCGAGAGAATTCGCCATTACGGGTCTTCGAGGTCACAGGTCGAAGTTACTTCAGCTATGGGCGAATCTACTATCGGAGCACGTCGGCTCACCTAATGGGCCGACTACACCTGGACTACAGCAACAGCTTCATCGACAGCGACTGTGGTCTTGAAGGCCTCATAGAGGTGGCTAGAACATGCGTCATCCCGCTCCAACGCGCGTCACGCAGCACAATCGGCACGAGCATGTCGTCGCTCCAGATCTGCCACGCCATAAGAC
>JBAVVE010000263.1:0-7409 GCA_049697135.1 Bathyarchaeia archaeon
TGAGCGAGCATTCGCCAAGTTCCTCGCTGACGACTCGATCTCTCTCATCCTGGTAACCGAACCTGTCATGGAGTGGGTTCAGCCGCTCGTGGCCAAGCATCGAAAGGAATACCCCCTGGTGATGGCGATACCGACAAAGAAGGGCCCAAAGAGTACGGTAGACACGCTGGCCCAGCTTGTGAAACGCACCGTCGGTATCGAACTGAAGGTCAAAAGCTAGCAATCCTTCCAGGAATCTAGCACTTTAAGTAGCATCTACCATGCTCATTCAATCGTAACCATCGGGCGATCATGGTATGGTGACTTTGAATGGGAGAGACTTTCTCTCCGTTTCTGATTTTGACGCCTCCGAGATTCATGCGTTCTTGAAGTCGATCAAGAAACTGAAGCCCGTGTCTCCCGGCGGCACGCATGCTCGAATCTTGGAAGGAAAGGTGGTTGGTTTGCTCTTTGAGCATCCCTCCACTCGCACAAGAGTCAGCTTTGAGTCAGCTGCAATGAGACTCGGCGCTGACGTCCTCTACATGAGACCGGATGAACTGCAGCTGAAGCGGAGGGAACCGATCAAGGACACGGCACGCGTGTTGTCAGGCTACTTGGATGTGCTCGTCTACAGAACATCGAATCATGACACACTCGTCGAACTCGCGGAACATGCCAGAATGCCGATCATCAACGCGTTGAGTGATTTAGAGCATCCCACTCAGGCGCTTTCGGACCTGGCGGCGATCGAAGATGCAAAAGGATCACTGCACGGTCTGAAGCTTACTTGGATTGGAGATGGAAACAACGTGTGCAACTCTCTAATGCTCGCGTGTGCGAGCGTGGGAGTCAACATCTCAATAGCAACACCGCCGAACTATCAGCCTGATGCGGGCATCGCAAGGAAGGCAAACGAGCTAGCACAGGAATCCAACTCGAAGATCTGGTATACCGATGACCCATTCGAGGCCGCTGAAGGAGCAGACGTACTCTACACAGACGTCTGGGTGAGCATGGGTCAGGACGCTGAGCAGGCGCAACGAGTGATGGATTTCGAGGGATTCCAGATCAACGACGAGCTCGTCGCGCAAGCGAAATCCGATGCGGTTGTAATGCATTGCCTACCAGCGCACAGGGGCCTGGAGATCACTGATGAGGTCCTTGAAGGTCCAAAGAGCATAGCTTGGAAGCAAGCAGACTACAAATTCCATGGCGCGAAAGGAATACTCGCATCAATCCTAGGCTAGTTGTCTCGCTCGCAAGCCCATAGCCCGCATGAGGTTGATGAACAACAGTCGTCGGGCAAAGGCGAGCTGCACGCAGTGTCAAGCAGAAGACAGCAGGCTAGAGTGCTGATCGCATTCTTCTCCTACACAGGAAACACTAGATGTATCGCCCAAGCGTTGTCCGAGAATCTTCGAAGATCATGTGATGTCGAAACCGTCGAGATCATCCCAACTCGCAGGAGATCATATCTTCATTGGCTGACATACTCGTTCGTGCCTGAATCCCAAGTCGAGATAGAGAACCCACAGACTGATCTGTCAGTTTATGACGCGGTTCTGCTAGGCTTCCCTAAGTGGACCTTCAGCTGTCCACCTTTGAACAGATTCCTTCACAAGCTGAGTGGTTTTGAAGTTCCAGAGTCCTTCTTGTTCATGACCTGCGGAGGATTTGACGAGAAGAGGTATCTGCATAGCCTCACCGAGAAACTTGCGAATATGGGCTTCAATATCATCGAGTCTTTGACAATCAGACGAAGGCGGATCCGCGAAGGTACATACAGGCCGGCTGCCGATGCCTTCACCGAACGAGTGGAGGAGAGTCTCCGCCTTCGTGACAAATCGTAGAGAACGCTCAGTCAACTAGTCGTGTGAAGAGACTGGCGGAATCGGTGTGGATCTGCTCTAGGGTTGTGGGATCGCGAGATCCTCTGCTCCTTGCTCTGACAGCTTCGCTTCTGGATAGTGTTTCTGAACAAGTTCTCTGATGATCTCTGCGTACTTGACTTTCTCTCGTGCGGCAAATGCTAGAAAGTCGGGTGAAACCCAGTTCTTATACATGGAGGCGACGCTTGCGCCTGGTTCAATCTTGAAGTAGCATGGTGCGACTATTCGGCAGAATTCCGGGCATTCGTAAAGTCGGTTGAATCCTCCGAACGAGTCGAAGAGGTAGACGTGTATGTCAATCGGCATGTTTACTGCTGCTCGAATGGCGGCAAGCTGTGGTAGGCTGAGGTCTGCAACCGGGTTGAATGTGTCAGCGCCAAGGCTTTCGAGGACTTTTCCTCCTGCCGGATTGGCGTGGCCTGCAAATATCGAGACCTTGAATTTGACATCCTTCGGGATCTCGCCTATCTTGCGTAGTTCATTGAGAGCCCAAAGTAGTCCTTCATCGACGACTAGGAATCCTCTGAAGCCAAGTTCGATGGATCTCTTAATGTCAGAGATCACATAGTTCAGCTGGTCTGCTCCTCTGAAGCGCATTCCAGATAGGGCTCCTTCGGGGGTCGCGATCTGTCGTCCAATATCCCAGCCCGCTCTTGGACCAGGCGTAAGAATGACTTCCATCTCTGCATCGGCTGCAAGAGAAGCGAATTCCTTCAACTCGGCCCGCGTCAGCAGTGAGGCGCCCATTACCGCACCGATTAACCTGTGAACGGGCACGTCTCGTTTCTTTGCCTCTTCAATCAATGCCTTCAACGTGTCAGGTCTCTCGACTCCGGAGATCTCAACACGCCAATGGCAACCATCCGGAAACCTCTTGGTTGAAGTCGGGAGCGAGTAGAGGTCTCTTCCAGGCAGCCCGATCTTCTCAAGCGCCCTTTCGACATCTTTCATCAGCTAGAACTCCAAGGAAAAATGCCCGTGGGTCGTCATATAACGCTTCGTCAACAATCCTGCCGTCGGCCGAACCGAGCGCCCGGGGCGTGCGCTTAAAGAGCCTACGACAACATTAGCAAACTCCGGTCATTGGTCTTGTTCAAGCTCGGCGGTGTGAATCCTGCGCTCGTTACTCCGTTCACAGATGATGGGAGAAGCGTTGACGAGGAACGCCTCAGGAGTCTGATCCGCCACCTGATCGACCAGGGCGTAACTGGGCTCGTTCCTTGTGGAAGCACAGGCGAATTCCAGAATCTCACAGAAGAGGAGAGGAGACGCGTCATAGAGGTTACAATCGATGAAGCAAACGGGCGCGTCCCCGTGATCGCTGGAACGGGTTCGAGCGGAACCAAGCTCACCATCGAGCAAACAAAACACGCCAAAGATGCGGGCGCAGATGCCGCGATAATTGTCACGCCATACTATCACAAGCCCTCGAACCGGGGCCTCTACGAGCACTATCGTCTGATCGCAGAAGCAGTCGACATTCCGATCGTACTCTACAACATCCCTCAGGCAACAGGCGTGTCATTGCCATGGCAGCTCGTCGAGGATCTCGTTGAGATCCCAAACATCGTCGGATTGAAAGACAGTAGCGGAGAGCTCCGCTTCATCCTCGCAGTCCTGGAGAAAGTTGGAGAGAGACTCTCCGTGGTGTGTGGTCATGATGAGGTAGTGCTTCCTGCGCTCGCAGCAGGCTGCTCGGGTATGATCTTGGCGAGTGCGAACGTCTTCCCGGACTATCATCTCAAGTTGCTCAAAGCAGTTCAAGAGGGCAGGTTGAGCGAAGCGAGACAGATCCAGCTTACGATTCAGAAGATGTCTCGAATCATTGTGAAGAGTGGCGCTGTCGCAACGAAGGCTGCGCTCAACATGATGGGGATCAACGTTGGTCCGGTCCGGCTGCCACTTAGCGTGGGTGGTGAGCTGACCTATGAAGAAAGAGATGAACTCAGGCTGGACTTGGAGAAGATAGGCAAAGCGAAGCGAAGGGTTGTGGAGGTTGAGACCCCAACGGCGAAACCACTCGCTGAACGCTTCTCAGGAATCGGGATCCGACCAGAAGAGATACAAAAACTCGCGCTTGGGATCGGTGAGGCTCTGGCAGGAGACGAACCAGACGCAGCACACACCGACCTCCTAGTCGGCAAGAAAGACGGACCGGTTGGAGAAGCATTCGCTCGCGCGAAAGCTTCCCCTGCCCTTGGACATGAGCCTCTGCTCGCAATCCTCGAACCGAATCTCGCAGTTAAACCGCCAACTCTGCTCGTTCCAACAGTCTCCATCAAGGGAATGAGAGACGCAAGCCTGGTCTATGGGCCAGCTCAGGCCGGCGCCGCGAAAGCAGTTGTGGACAGCGTTGCTGACGGTACGATCCCTAAGGCAGCAGTGAATGATATCGTCATAATCGCTAACATATTCGTTCACCCGGCAGCTGTGGACAGGAAGAGAGTGTACATCAACAACTACAAGGCCATGAGACATGCGATCAGAAGAGCCGCAGAAGGTTGGCCGTCAACTGATGAGCTGATAGAGAACAAGGAAAGAGCGAAACATCCGTTCAAATACACCCCATAGGTAACCACGAAATGACTCGCACGATCCTCTTCGTCTGCGTCGGGAACGCAGGCAGAAGCCAGATGGCTGAAGCCATCTTCAACAAACTGAAACCGGCAGGATTCCACGCAATCAGCGCTGGAACGAGGCCGGCCAGTTCCGTAAACCCACTTGCAATAGAGGCCTTGAGACAGATCGGAATCGACATCAGCAACAGCAAACCGAAGGCTCTAACGCCGGACATGATCACGCAAGCCGAGAGGATCATAACGATGGGATGTGAAGCCGCAGAATTCTGTCCCGCGAAGTTCCTCCCAAAAATAGAGGAATGGAAGATCGAGGACCCCAAAGGCAAGTCATTGGAAGGCATTGTATCGATACGAGAAGCTATTCGCGGCCTTGTGCAAGAGCTGGTCCAGGAATTGCAATCCAGTTGACGTTGATCGTTTGGGTCCCCGCAACTGGAACATTGAGAGCTGGTATGCACTTCACGCTCAGTTCAACTCTCTCTCGATAGGCCTCAGACGCGACATCGTTGATGGTGTGGCTCATGCTTCAGGCGGAATATCTACTGCCGACGGGCACGTGGCAATCTCTAGAGTGGATCTTGAGACCGAATTCACGGAGACAGAGGCTAGGGTACCCATTCGCGCGACCACACGCATCTATGGTGCTGATGGGAGTCGATACACATTGCACTCCACGCTCGTTTCGCAGGCGAGTTTCGTCAGGTTCTCAAGACCTTTCCCCGGGGGTACTACTGAACTCTTCGAGGAGATGGCCATTCATGAATGCGACGAACTTGGAAAGAAAGCGACCGGGCTGATCGAGTGGCTCTTCACTCATCCGAAGAAGTGACGTATCGTTTCATGTGACTTTCTGTATCGGCTGCCTCAATACTGTCTTCAGCCTTTCCGGCTTGGTGCGTCGTGGATCGCCAAAGTAGATCTCGTGGTGTTTTCCACGGAAACTGTACCCATTCTCTTGAGCAAACGCTTTCATCTTCTCGATAGTGCGCGGTTCCTCAGCATAGGGCCCGATATGCATAGTCTGCATGGAGAGGCCCTCGCGGAATCGTTCAAGGCGGAGTCTGTCCAGCGCAGGATTGGGCTTCTTCTTTCTAATCTGCTCTAAGGCCTCTTGATACATCGTTTCAGTTATGTGCTCGGGTTGCATGATCATTATGGTCCATCTCCACTGGTCTTTCTTGTTGAAATCGAACTCGCCGGAGTCAACCCACCAGAGCCCCTCCAATGCCATCACTGTGTAGTCGATTGGTTTCTTCTTCCTTAGTTTTGACATGAACTTCAAGGTGTATGATATCCCGTACAATGCCTGGATAGCATTCTCAAATTCCTGCGATGTATCCGGCGTCTTGCCGGGCTCCACCTGACCATCAATCATGGCGAAACTGAACTCTGGCACGTCCACAATCTCCACTTTCTTGGCGGATGGAACGTAGAAGTCCTTCAACTGCTTTCTGAGATCGAGTTTCTTCACCCAGCTATCCTCCGTCATGATTCCTCAGCATCCTACACATTATATGATTTGGGAGGCTTCTCGCTGTCGTGTGCTCGACCGAGATAACCCATAGGACGGGCTCATGTACCCATCCTACTGCAATCCTTGGCGGAATGTAGAGAGTCATCAAGACTGCTGAGATTCAGTCACCAAGACTGGCCTGTCCGCATCGGCGAAGTCGTGAACACCGATCTTGAGACACGAATTAGGAGCCTCTACGTCTGTGACACCAGCATTATCCCTGAACCTTGGGGCCTTCCACCAGTATTGACAGTCCTCGCCTTCGGCAAACGGCTAGGTGTTGCCCCCATGAGATCGGAAGGCTCCCGTTGAGTCGCAAGCGTGTGTCGGGTCTCTAATCACATGAAATCGATGTCAAGACATAATACCTAGTCTTCGAAGTCGGCTTCAGGAGCTGGCTGGACAGTAGATGAGAATACTGCTGACCGGGGGCGCAGGCTTCATAGGAAGCTGGCTTGCCGAACGCTTGGTTGCTGCAGATCACGATGTTATCGTCTTGGACAACTTCTCGACCGGCAGTCTGAGGAATCTATCTAGTATCCGTCGCACCCAGAATCTGAAGATCCTAAGGGCTGATGTCCGACATGTCCCTCGCCCTGTGCTGAAGAGGATTGGAGGAGTTGATGGGGTGTGCCATCTCGCCGCCGTCACAAGCGTACAACAATCAATCAAGAACCCCATCTCTGTGAGCGAAGTCAACCTAATGGGCACGCTAAGAATCTTGGAAGCAGCCCGGAAACTACACGCCAAACGATTCGTGTTTGCATCGTCGGCTGCTGTCTACGGTGCTCCCGAGGCTCTTCCTGTGACTGAGGACGCAAAGTTGGCGCCCATGTCCCCCTACGGAGCATCAAAGGCCTCGGCTGAACTCTACTGCAATTCTTTCCGCGAAAGTCGCGGACTCGAGACGATCTCTCTGAGGTACTTCAATATCTATGGCCCGAGGCAGTCTTCAAGTCAATACAGCGGAGTCATTTCCATTTTCGCACGCAGAGTCCTCCGGAAGCTCCCACTGACGATCTTCGGAGATGGATCTCAAACCCGAGACTTTGTGTTCGTTGAGGATGCTGTGGAAGCCGCAAAGGCCGCACTTGAGAAGGATATTGTTCACAGCAGAATCGTCAACGTGGCAAGTGGCAGAGAAATCACAATCCTGCAACTTGCGAAGACTATGCAGGAGATTGCGCAAGTACCCTCGGATCTAAGGTTCGAACCGTCTCGTACGGGAGACATACATCGGAGTCTAGCCGACACGACTAGGGCTCAGGCCGAATTGGGATTCTCGCCGAAACCCTCATTGCGCGATGGGCTATCGAGAACGATCGAGTGGTTTGCTCAAAAGAAGCCCTCAGCTTAGTACCCCTGCACTCTCTGACAGTGAGGAATGAGTAGAACGATGAGCAGAATGAACGGCAAAACGTGCGTCGTGACTGGCAGCAACTCAGG
>JBAVVE010000264.1:0-11073 GCA_049697135.1 Bathyarchaeia archaeon
CGTTGCCGTGCTCAGTTCCGAGGACGGTCTGTGGCGTTGTCATACGATCTTCAACTGTACAGAAGCGTGTCCGAAGAACTTGAACCCGGCGCGTTTCATAGAGAATCTCAAGCGAACAACCACGAAAGAGACACTGAAGGCAAGGATTCCGTTCCTGCGCTAGCGCGGTCTTCCAGACGACTTGGTACTGTCCGAAGTGCAAGAACAAGTTCACTGAATACCAGCGGAGATGCCCGTACTGTCTGCTCCAGTTGAGGAAATCCAAGTGGTCTGACTGGTGACAGTAAGACTTTAGCGTCTAAACATGCTTCTCTTGGGCTGTGCGGCCGTAGTCTAGTCTGGTCTAGGACGGGAACGCGCGCAACACGCGCGCCGCAAGCCTGCCAACACTAGGCGGACCGCTTCTGACCTACACCCGTAGGGAAGAAACCCGGGTTCAAATCCCGGCGGCCGCACCATTTTCACCTCTATCTCTCACAGTATTGTGCGCTACGTGTCTTGGTGAAAAACTGGAATCTGGTCTCGCCTATTCCTGCGCTTCGAGGTCTGTTGCGGGCCTTGGCCTTGGGGCCCTTTTGAGGCGTTTCGTTAGGTTTTTGGTGGGGGTCTGGGCCTGCTTTAGGGTCTTCAGTGCCCGCCTCGCCATGCGCGTGACGCCATTCCTCAAGAGGGATCCAGACTGCGACGCAGCTCCAAGAGTTCAAACCGAGTCGCCCTTGCGAAGGATCCTATTCGTTCAGATTGACAGAAACCTATTCATGTCCTCCAGATGCATGAAGTAATGAAGGTGGATGCTATGCCACTGATTCTTAGCGAGACTGATGGTCACCTTGGCGTAGTCACCCTCAACAACTTGGAGAAACGCAACTGCCTCAACGCCTCGCTCATTCAAGAGTTGCTCAATGTACTTGATCAGTTTGAGGCGTCCGATATACGGGGGGTCATCCTGCGTGCGCCAGCAGGTGTAAAAGTTTGGTCCGCCGGGCACGACGTAAATGAGCTTCCCCGGCCCGGCCGCGATCCATTGCCCTATGCGGCGCCGTTCGAGCGTCTCCTGCGCCGAGTGCAGGACTACCCGGGTCCAGTTATTGCCATGATTGAGGGAACCGTGTGGGGCGGGGCCTGTGATTTGGCCCTTACCTGTGACATTCTAGTTGGATGCGAGACTGCTTCATTCGCTGTGACTCCCGCAAAGATCGGAATTCCATACAACGCATCCGGAATCATCCACTTCATCAACATTCTCGGAGTCAACAAAGCCAAGGAGATGTTCTTCACAGCCGAGCCCATCAACGCTTCTGATGCCCTCAGAATCGGCATCTTGAATCACTTGGTCCCGTCTGCTGACCTTGAACGCTTCACACGGGAGCTGGCCAGCAAGATCCTCAAGAACGCTCCACTGGCGGTTCGTGCGTTGAAGGAGCAATTTCGCCTGCTTTCCAAGGGCCATGCCATTGACGCTGAGACTGCCGAGGAGATTCAATCCATCCGCCGGCGTGTCTACGACAGTGAAGACTACGGGGAGGGCATACGCGCCTTTCACGAGAAACGCCGGCCGGTTTTCCGAGGCAAGTAGCGGCGACGAACATTAGACAGGCTCGCACATGAGGCAGGCACACCAGGGACTCTCGCCCTAACGCCGACCATTACTGGGGTTGGTGGCGCCTCCTCAGGATCTTGTCCCCAATCAAGGGAACTCCTGAAGTCCACGCTCGTCGAACCGGTCAAAGAACAGGAAAGACGGTGAGATGTCCGCGCTCACGAGAAATCCATGTATAGCTTAGTCATGAAACCATGAATGAGGAGTTCTTGTTTCGGTCGAGATCAACCTGATCAAAACGATTCTCACAGTGCTCCTTCTGATGCTGGTGGGCCTAGGTTTCCGCATGCTGCGAGCGCCAATCATGACGGGCCGATTCTGCAGACTGATCTGGAAGCCTTGAGGAATTCCCTTGATTGGCTTGGCAGCGCCTTCGGCTTTGTCATGTTTGTCTTCGCATTCTTCACTCTGGTATTCATAGTCCTGATCATACTCTTGTCTTCACTACTAGATGCATTCGGGGAAGCGCTCGAGTCTTAGACGGGGCAGAATCGCTTCTTTTCTCAGTTAGGGTTATTGGGGTCCCCACTCTGTTGAGATGCGGAGAAGGTGTCTATTCGTGGCGGGTACGAGACTGGTGGACTTGTTCGAGAAACAGATGAGACTAGAGAATCTCACTGCAGGGAGCGTCAGGAGGCTGTCTGGGAAGACGAAGAACAGCATCCCGAAGCTTCTCCTCAAAGGAATAGAGCTTGACACGAGAAAGCATGCGCACATGTACGCGGCCTTGATTGACCTCTCTGCCGGAGCGACGGTGTCCAAGGTCGAACGGTACGAGATGAGGAAGGAGCTGGAGCGACATTTGGCGAACGAGAAGGTCATGCTCGCTCAGGCACAGAAGATTGCCAGAACACTTACAGATCCTCGCATGAAGCCTCTGCTTCGAGCAATTCTGGCGGATGAGAGGAGACATCACAAGGCGCTCACCGAGCTCTTGGAGGCTGTCGCGGTTGAGGAGAAGATCAGCCAAGACGACTGGTGGGACTATCTCAACAAGTGGGCAGTCTTCTCAACCTAGGACAGAAACAGATCCACAGAGCGCCTGTGCGATTCTCACTTGCATTTGGAGCGCCAAGCCTTGACTCTGGAGATGCCTTCTTCGATGTTCTGCTGGGAAGTTGCAAAGGAGAATCGTAGATAGCCTTCCCCGGCCGCTCCGAAAGCACTTCCAGGAATGGAAGCCACTTTCGCCTCTTCCAAGAGTTTGTTGGCAATCTCGGCCGATGGGGTGTTGAGCCTGCTGACATCTGGAAATGCGTAGAAGGTGCCCTTTGGAGCTACACATCGAAAGCCTTCGACCTCGTTCAGTCCTTTCACGATCCGGTCTCGCCGAGCAGCATACTCCCCAACCATCTCGTTGAGACAGTCTTGGGGCCCTAACAGTGCTCCTAGGGCTGCTCTTTGTGCATCTGATGGTGCACACGATACCATGTATCCGTGTATCTTGCGAATGCTGGTAGTGATGGACTCGTTGGCGATAACGTAGCCGACGCGCCATCCGGTCATTGCATAGGTCTTCGAGAACGAGTTCACGGTCACCATGGAATCTTTGAACTCAGGCCGTGAAGCTACGCTGAAGTGCTCGTTTCCGTCGAAGACTATCTTCTCGTAGACCTCATCTGAGACGACCAACATGTCATGGTCTTGGGCGAACTCGGCGAGACTCGATAGACAGTCTCTCGAATACACGGAACCTGTAGGATTGTTAGGTGAGTTGATCACAATCATCCTAGTCTTCTCAGTAGTATGGTGTTCCAACATCTTTCGACTGGGCTCGAAATCTGGACCCTGCAGGGAAACCGGCACTGGCACACCACCCGCTAGTCGCACAAAGCCAGAATATGACGGCCATGATGGCTGAAGGATCAGCACCTCGTCCAACGGATCTAGTGTCGCTTGAGTGATTGCGAATATCGCAGCAAATCCGCCGGCGGTGACAGTGATCTCTGTCTTCGGATTCGCTTCGATCCCATTCTCTCCGTGCAGTTTCCGGGCGATTGCCTCACGGAGTTGCAGTATTCCAGCTCCGTGCGTGTAATGAGTGTAACCATCACGGAGAGAGCGGACTCCAGCTTCTACTATGTGGCTCGGAGTTGCGAAGTCCGGCTCGCCTGCATGAAGCCCAATTATGTCAGGCCTTGATTCAGAGAGATCGATTATCTTTCGTATTGGTGAAGGTTCGATCGACTGGACACGTTTCGAGGTGTGCAATCTTCCGCCCTCGTCTACGACGATGTAGAGGACGTCGCAGGATATTTCGCATTTTGGATAAGTGGGCAGTGGAGGCGGTTATCGTTCTCTATTCGAAGTGTTGGCGGATCTCATCATAGAGGAACTTGCAGCTTAGCGTCTGTTCAAGCTTCTCAGCCAGCTCTTCAACTGTGATGCGGCTTCCCTCTTCCCACAACTCCTTCAGCAATCGCCCAGAGCTTGGGTTCGCAAACCATTCCTCTCCGAACTCTTCGATCAAGTACTTTCTGAGTTGGGCCTCCGCAACCCACGATCGTAAGTACTCAGCGCAGTAGAACCCATCATCGACATTGATCAGGTAGTTGACTGGGTTGAGGGGCACCTTGATGGCTCGTTCGTGAAGTTCCGTGTACAGTTGGCTCTTGTCTTGGATGCCTTCCCTGTGAAGGCGAAGCTCATAGTCCAGCTTGGCCGTGTAAAGTCTCGTTATGTAGAGCTTGGAGAAGAACGTGAAGTCAAGAAGTTCCTTTGGATTATCGATTCCAACGATTTGCCTTAGCCATCTTTCGTTCAATGTGAGATTCTCAAATAGAGCTGAGTACGTCTCAGTGAGGGATTTCTCATCTGAGAGGCGGAAGACGAATGGTAGTTCCGCAGGCGTGTTGGCTGCGTGAAGTGCGTGTCCCGCTTCATGAAGGACCGTCTCGTAGTCATACCTTCCCCCAAGCGGCATCGTGCCAAGTACGACCTTTTTGGGTACATCCAGAGGGAAGCATGCGGCTCGCGGATCCTTCTTCGGTCTTTCTTCCAGATCCAACGCGATGTTAGGGTACTTCTCAAGCCTCAGGTCCATTCCGTCTAGTGTCTTCTGAAGAGCTGCGACTGCGCCGCTCTTGGGGAAGTAGGGATCAAACCTCTTGCCACGATAGAAGTAGAGGATATCGTGCCTCTCGGCGTCACGTAGCTCGACACCGATCGATCTGAGAACAGACTCCAGCTGTTTGAGGTAGAGCGAATCTGTGCTGGCGATATAGGTTCTCAGCTCGTTGGCCAGCTTGTCGTAGTCGATGTTTCGTATCTTCGAGTAGAGGCTGGCATAGTCTAAGTAACCTTGCTCTTTAGCAACCTCGTGAAGCTTGGTCATCCTCTCTTCCAATATTGGGTTGAATGTTGCGACGGCTGTCTCTGCAACTGAGTGAATCGTTCCTCGGCGTTTTCTGTTGTCTTCGTTCATCACCATTGACAGAGTGGATCTGTATGGCACGGGCTTCCCGTCTATGTTGACGTTGGTCTGAGTTTCGAGTGTGACGGCTTTGTCTGTTAGCTCGGCAACCTGCCGTGCTAAGTAGGTGTCGACTAGACTTCCGAGGAGCCGTTCGAGGCGTCGGAGTTCGTCACCTGACAGGGCTCCAATGCCTTTCCTGACGATTGCCATGCTCTCCGGCGTGAACAGCTCATTGTATTTCTGGAAGATCTGTGAGACGTTCAGTTCATCCTTGAGCCCCGCCCAGTTCTGATAGTACTCGTTCATGACTTCCTTGGTGAATTCCTCGTAGTCTCTCTCAATCTGTGAAATATCCAATTGGTCAACCGCAGAGCGTACGTCCTTGTCCCGCAATATTAAGTCTGGCAGATGGGGATATTAGGCATGGATCTATCTGTGAAGTTGGTTGCCGATGTCGCAAGCAGGGAATCGATACAACTACACTACGGCCACTCGTGGACGAGTCGAAATCAACATCGTCGCAAAACATGAGAGAGACGAGCTTGTGGCGAGAGCCGAGACAGTTCTCGGCCACGAGAGTATGGGGTGGAAGGCAAGCATTGACGGCTTTTGTATGCAGCTCTTCACAAACAGCAACCACCTCGACGAGTTCTGGCGTGAGAATTGGTTCTCGATGCCTCGTGAAATCAAATCTCACGGAAGGATCTACGCGGTACTAGACCCGGCATTCCGCGAGGGCAAACCTTACGCTTTCTACAACCCGGAGACCAAGACTGCAATAATCTTCAACACAGAGTACTACGGACAAATCAAGAGCTGGGCCTTGGGCATCTCATGCGACATAGCAGAAGACCAACATGACATCCACAGCATACACGGGAGCTGTGTCGAAGTAAACGGCAAAGGAATAGTGCTGATCGCCCCAACGGGAACAGGAAAGAGCACCCACTCATACGCACTCCTGAACATGGAAGGTGCTAGACTTCACAGCGATGACTGGGTCTACGTCCGCTTCATCGGAGGAGAAAAGGGAAGGGCGAGCGCGGACATCAGCGAACGCAAGTTCTACATTAGAACCAACATAGCGCGCGTCTTTCCAGAGGTTCGACCCCTTCTTGACCGATCGAAGCTTGAGAACGTGGGATCTCTCACTCCGGAGGAAGCCAAGCAACTACGAGCAAATGGAGTGAGCGATGATGAAATACGGACACTCACGTCAGATCCATTCATTGCTCATGAGTACTCGCGAGCTATGCTCGATCCATTGTGGATAGCTGGGCCGGACAAGTTCGTTGACACGACACGCGTGATGAAGGTGGTCCTCCTGAAGCGTGACAGGAATGACCCTGAGCTGTCTCGAAGGCTGGAGATTGAGGAGGCAGTCGAGTACTTGGTCGTTCAACCTGAGCAGTTCCTAAATCCCTACTTGATCGTCAAGACCGAAGAGAAAGTTGAGGTTAGGAAGCAGTTCTTCAGACGACTCTTCAATTTGGCGCCATGTTACTTGGTGAACACAGCTTCCGATGTGCAGACGGTCCAGCAGAGGATACGCGAGATCATTAGCAGCTAGCCACACAGGCGGAGCCTTACGCTGGCACAATCTTGCAACAACGAAGGGGAATCCTATTCGCCTTTGAACTTCTGGGCTAGCGACTTGAGTTCTCCACTCTCGAAGACTTGAATCTTGGTGTCAAGCCTCACATCCAAGCCGAGACTTCTGAAGAGCCACATCAACTGTTCCGCGGTGACGGGACCTTTCAGCCGTCCCTCCCGAACCAGCCGCGAAAGCTCTCCCTCCAACGCACGTGTGGGTGCGGGGTATTGTACTTCAGCAGCATCCAGTACTTCCCACGCTCTTCCAACGAGAATCGTCTTCAGCACTTCCCGTGGAGCTGGTTGTTTCTCGGTCTCTTCCTTCTTCTTTTCCTGGTCTAGCAGGCGACGCTGCATCTGTTGTATCCTTCTAGACTTCAGTCGTTCTAGCTCAGCGTCGTCAGGCATGGCGTACCCCTCAGAGCAACGCGAGTAGTGGAAAGACCTGTTATAAACTGCACGACTCTCAAGCCCTCACCCTCTTCTAGGGTAACTGGATCACGCGCTCGCACTCGTAGACGAGTCTACCCACATGCAGATCCTTCAGCGAGAAGTCTTCTCTGGCTCAACGCGGGTCTCAGGCTCAACGTAGAGATGAGCATTTTTACCCCTCTAACGGGTGGCCTATCACAAATCATAGATGTGTCAGAGGCATAAGCGTCCTCGACATAGTCGATCAGGTGCTCGCAAAGTCTTGACTCGTCAGAAGAGCAGCGGCGATGTGCGCCAGATCGCCCAGGAACGGATTGACATACTTCTTAGACTCGCCAGGGAGACTGTAAAGACTGATGCGGCTCTTTCCAAGAGGTATGTGGAGACCGCTCAGAGAATAGGCATGAGGTCCGGGGTCAGACTCGGTCGAGAACGGAAGCAGTTCATATGCAAGAAGTGTAGAAGTCCTCTAATCCCCGGCGTCAATTGCCGAGTCAGGGTTCGTCCAGAGCACGGAACCCACGTGGTCGTTACCTGCATGGGGTGCGGTTCGACTAAGCGCTACCCGGCGGTGAAGGAGAAACGTCTCAGAAGAAAAGGATGAGCGCGCTGAAGCGCAGGTCGGTGGAAAGGGAGCCGACGGTTTGGATCGGTAGAAATGGTGTCACAGAGGCTCTTCTGGGTCAGATTAGCAGACAGCTTGATGCTAACGAGATGATCAAGGTGAAGGTTCACAAGGGTTCTTTGGAGGACATAGAGGCCTCCGAAATCGCGGGCAAGATCGCTGATCAGACGGGTTCCGAGATTGTTGACGTAAGAGGACGAACATTCAGCATCTACAAGCAACGAAAGCCAAAACGAGTGCCACCGAGGATGACCGCAGCGCGATCACAGTAGCTGTCCTTATATTTTGGCTAAAGGCCCTAGTGCAAGGCTGTTTCAGAAATCGGAGAGACTGCAGTTGCCTACAGCGTATGATGTGGAGGCCAACGTTCTCGTCGAGAGGCTGGCCAAGCACCTGAAGGAAAACGTCGGTGACGTAACACCCCCAGCGTGGGCCCTCACATCCAAGACAAGTGCACACAAGGAACGCCCACCACAGAACCCTGACTGGTGGTACGTCAGATGCGCTTCACTTCTTAGGAAGCTCTACATTCACGGTCCAATTGGAACCCAGAGACTCCGGGTTGAGTATGGCGGCAGAAAGAGGAAGGGAACGAGCATAGAGCATGCCAAGCCAAGTGGGGGGTCTGCGATCAGAGAGCCGTTTCAGCAGTTGGAGAAAGCCGGTCTCGTGATTAAGGAAGGTCCGAAAGGTAGGAAACTCTCAGGAGAAGGCGTTAGTCTGCTCAATAGGGTCTCGGCGGAGATATTGAAGGGGAGCGCCTCCGGAGAGGGCTCGAAGAAATGAGTGGGGATGAGCTGGGCGAGGAAGAGCTAGAGCAGCTGAGGAGAAGACGGCTCGCTGAGCTTCAACGCGCCGCTGCAGAGGAAGAGCAGCGAGCTGAAGTCCAGCAGCAGGTCGTGGCTCAGAAGCAAGCGATCCTCAAGAGAATACTGACAATGGAAGCGAGGCAGAGACTCACGAACATAAGGATGGTTAGGCCTGATTTCGCAGCTCAGCTTGAACTTCAACTGATTCAGCTAGCACAGACGGGCAAAGTTAAGCTGCCGATATCTGATGCACAGCTCAAGGACGCGCTTGTTCGTCTTCAATCACAAAAGAAGGACATCAAGATCAGGAGGATGTGAGTTGGCAACACACAAACCCACCGCCAAGAAGAAACGTCTTGCAAGAGCTCAAAGAATGAGAAAGTCCGTGCCGACTTGGGTAATCGCGAAGACCCGAGGCCACGTCAGGAGTCACCCGAAGAAGAAGAACTGGCGTGAAGGCAAACTGAATGTATGAGGTGACTTGATTGAGCAAGAAGACGTCTAGTCCAGACGAAGTGACGGAAGAGAAGGAAGAAGTGGCTTCCGAGGTTCTTGGTGAGGGGGAAGTCGCAGAAGGAGTCAAGGAAGAGGAGGCAGAAGAGGAACCCTCTGCCGAAGAAGCTGCTGAGGAGAAACCCGAGGAGAAAGAAGCGGAAGAGGCAGCAGAAGAAGAGGAGGCAGAGGAAGAAGGCGAGGAGATCGAGGTCGTTGAGGAACGCATCTACACGATTCCATTTCGAAGAGTCTGGGCGACGCCAAGAGGGAAGCGAACGCCTAGAGCCTTAAGGATGCTTCGTGACTTTGTCAAGCGACACATGAAGACGGAGAAGGTCGAGATCAGCAACGAGGTAAACCAGGAGCTTTGGGCGAGAGGGATCACCAAACCACCTAGACAGATCAAGGTGCGGTTGGTCAAAGACAAGGAAGGCAGGGTGATAGTGTACCCTGCGACCGCCGCCTAGACTTCCAAAGGTTCATCTGAGGATTCATGCTGGAGACGGCTCGGAACAGTTCTGGGTCTTGATGGATTTGCCGGCGCCGGTGGTCGCCTAGTTGGGGATTCTGCGCGTCGACGTCTATGGTAACCCAAACATCGGAGTCTACTGTCACTCAAACGAGAAGACGGCTATCCTCCCACAAGGGTTACCCAGAAGTAGGGTCGACAGATTCCGAGAGTACTTGGACGTTCAGTCTTGCGTGACGAACATCGGAGGATGCAGGCTCGTTGGCATTCTAGTTGCAGCCAACTCGAACGGGATGGTTCTTCCAAGCATAATCCGAGACCACGAACTGAAAGTGATTCAGGACAGCCTTGAAACGAAGGTGAGAGTCGTTCAGGAACGATGGACTGCCCTAGGCAATCTTGTGTTGGCAAACGACAATGGTGCAGTCATACACCCAGGTGCCCCGGAGTCACTCGCCAAAGCAGTCGCGGAGACGCTAGGTGTCGAAATCGTCACTTCATCGATTGGGGGGCTTCCGTATGTTGGATCGCTGGCCGTTGCGACCAACAAGGGCGTGCTGGCTCACCACTCCATAACGGACCACGAACGAGCAGTGATTGAAAAGACATTGAAGGTTCCGGTTGAGCCAGGCACAATAAATGGTGGACTCCCCTATATCAGGGCCGGTCTCCTAGCGAACACCAAGGGAGCCGTCGTGGGACCGCTGACCAGTGGGCCCGAGCTAATGGCGATTACGAGATCGCTTGGAATCGAATAGTGTGGATTGCTAAGGCAGGGCTTCCGTGCCTCACGCCTCAAACAGCTTGTCCCACTTTCCCTCAGAGATCTCCTTCTGGACTTCTCTGGGGTCTCTTCCATCAACCGTGATACCCATGCTGACGCAGGTTCCAAGAATCTCTTTTGCCGCAGTTGTACTCGATAATGCATAGCTTCCCGGAAGCTTCATCATAGCTATCTTCGCGACCTGCTCCACCGTCAGATTGCCAGCCTTCTCAGCCTTCGGACTGCCTGAGCCTTTCTCTATGCCGAGCTCCTTGACGATGAGGGCGGATGTGGTCGGGGTTCCGATCTCGACCTCGAAATCCTTCGTATCAGTGTCCACGATGACTTTGACGGGAACCTTCATGCCCGCATAGGCTTTGGTGAGCTCATTGATTCGGTTCACAATCTGGAGCACGTTTACTCCAAGCGGCCCGAGAGCCGGTCCAAGTGGTGGGCCCGCAGTGACCTCACCACCGCCTAGGAGGGCCTCAACTTGCTTCTTCTCTCCCAGTTCCTGCACCTCCTCGCGAAACCAGTTTCACATAGTCAGCGTGTACTGTGATCGGAAGTGTGGCAAAACCTTCCTCCAGCAGCTCGATTATGACTTCCTCCTTCATCTTGTCGACATCGGTAATCTTCGCTCTCAAGCCTCGGAATGGGCCTCCAACAACCTCAACGGAATCTCCTACCGAAAGGTCCTCTATCACAGGCTTCGTGATGATGAACCGCTCCATGGCCTGAGGAGAAACGACTCCTTTCGTTCGAGCCCTTGCGTGTCGGACGCCTGAGATCACATCATCGACAATGTGGGCTCCGGCTGCCTCGATGAATATGTAACCCTTGATCACTTCAGGGGCTAGCAGGCAGTAGAC